>NZ_JAFLXD010000012.1:0-137406 GCF_019891415.1 Pseudomonas sp. SH10-3B
CTTTTTGGTTACTTTTGGGGCTCCTTTCCAAAAGTGACCCGCCGTAAGGGCGGAACCCTAGGTGGCCGTGACCGCAGCAACGGATATGTACTCGGTCAACTCCAAATACATGGTCGGCCCGAAGGCCGCCACGAGACTAAGCTGCCCATACTCAGGATTGCCTGACCAACGCGCGCCATCGGTCACAGAGCTGCTTTATGTTTGCGCCAAAACAAAACGGCACCTGGGTGCCGTTTTGTGTTTCATGCCCGGGCACGTTTACTTACGCGCGGCCTCCCACTGCTTGAGCAGGTCGCCATAGGCCACGGTTTCACCTTTCGGCTTCTCGTTGGCCAGTTTCGGTTTCGGCGCACCCGGTTGGTCGAACCAGTATTGCGCATCACGCTCGGGGTTCATTTTCGGACCGCATACCGGCTGCACCTTGGAGCGTTCCAGGCGCGTCATGATCGCGTCCTGCTCCTTGGCCAGGTTGTCGAGGGCCTGTTGCGGGGTTTTCTCGCCGCTGGCGGCGGCGGCAATGTTGCTCCACCACAGCTGTGCCAGGCGTGGGTAGTCCGGCACGTTGGTGCCGGTCGGGGTCCACTCGACCCGCGCCGGGCTGCGGTAGAACTCCACCAGGCCACCGAGTTTCGGCGCCATGTCGGTCATGGCCTGTGAGTTGATGTCGGACTCACGAATCGGCGTCAGGCCGACGATGGTTTTCTTCAGCGACACGGTTTTCGAGGTCACGAACTGCGCGTAAAGCCAGGCCGCGAGTTTCTGCTTCTCGGGCGTCGACTTGAGGAACGTCCAGGAACCCACGTCCTGATACCCCTTCTTCATGCCCTTTTCCCAATACGGCCCGACCGGCGACGGCGCCATCCGCCATTTCGGCGTACCGTCGGCGTTCACCACCGGCAGGCCCGGCTTGGTCATGTCGGCGGTAAACGCGGTGTACCAGAAGATCTGCTGGGCGATGTTGCCCTGGGACGGCACCGGGCCGGATTCGGAGAAGGTCATGCCCGCCGCTTCCGGTGGCGCGTAGGCTTTCATCCAGTCCACGTATTTCTGCGTGGCGAACACGGCGGCCGGGCCGTTGGTGTCGCCGCCACGGGTCACGCTGGAGCCCACCGGGTGGCAGTCCTCCACGCGAATGCCCCACTCATCCACCGGCAAACCGTTGGGCAGGCCTTTGTCGCCGCCGCCGGCCATGGAAAACCACGCATCGGTGAAGCGCCAGCCCAGGGACGGGTCTTTCTTGCCGTAGTCCATGTGCCCATAGATGCGCTTGCCGTCGATTTCCTTGACGTCTTCACTGAAGAATTTGGCGATGTCTTCGTAGGCCGACCAGTTCACCGGCACGCCGAGGTCATAGCCGTATTTTTCCTTGAACTTGGCTTTCAGTTCCGGACGCTCGAACCAGTCGGCGCGGAACCAATAGAGGTTGGCGAATTGCTGGTCGGGCAGTTGGTAGATCTTGCCGTCCGGCGCGGTGGTGAAGGAGATGCCGATAAAGTCCTTGATATCCAGGGTGGGCGAGGTGAAGGCCTTGCCTTCGTTGGCCATCAGGTCGGTGATGGATTCGGTCTTGCCATAGCGAAAGTGCGTACCGATCAAGTCGGAATCGTTGACCCAGCCGTCATAGATATTCTTGTCGGACTGCATCTGGGTTTGCAGCTTCTCCACCACGTCGCCTTCCTGCAGCAGGTCGTGGGTCAGCTTGATCCCGGTGATTTCACTGAAGGCCTTGGCCAGTACCTTGGATTCGTACTCGTGGGTGGTGAGGGTTTCCGACACCACGTTGATCTTCATCCCACGGAACGGTTCCGAGGCTTTGATAAACCACTTCAACTCCTCCAACTGCTGGTCGGCCGTGAGAGTCGACGGTTTGAACTCGCTGCCGATCCACTTTTTCGCCGCATCTTCATACGCATCGGCCCAGGCCGTGGCGCTCAAACCGCTGAGGGCCAGTACGGCGGCCAATGAAATGCTATGTCGCAGCTTATTGTTTTTATTCAACATAGAGACCTCCTGGTTAATTTCAAAAAGGACTACAAACGCCACAACCCCCTGTAGGAGCGAGCTTGTTCGCGAAAAACCCGAGGACACCGCGTACATCCAAAATGCCCGCGTTATCGTTGGCGATTTTCGCGAGCAAGCTCGCTCCTACAAAGTGTCGGGGCACTAGCCCCAACGCATCACACTCAACAGCCATACCAGGGAGAGCGCGGACGCTACCCAGATGCTCCAGTCGGTAACGCCGATTACCAGCAAATGCAGGTAGGCGCTGCCGAGAAGACCGATAAACAAGCGATCACCACGGGTGGTGCTGATCGGCAGCAAGCCGCGCCGCGGGATGCTCGGCGAGCGCAGCTCCCAGGTGGTCATGCCCGCGAGAATCAGGGCAATACCGCCAAAGAACAGTGCAGTGGGGGTGGTCCAGGCCATCCATTCCATCATCGACTCCTCAGACCCGGCCCAGGGCAAAGCCCTTGGCCACGTGGTTGCGAACAAACCAGATCACCAGCATGCCGGGCAGGATGGTCAACACCCCCGCCGCCGCCAGCACGCCCCAATCGATCCCCGACGCCGACACCGTGCGGGTCATCACCGCCGCGATGGGCTTGGCGTTGACTGAGGTCAGGGTGCGCGCCAGCAGCAACTCGACCCAGGAAAACATGAAGCAGAAAAACGCGGTCACACCGATGCCGGAGCCGATCAACGGGATAAAAATCTTCACGAAGAACTTGGGAAAACTATAGCCGTCGATGTAGGCAGTTTCGTCGATTTCCTTGGGCACCCCGGACATGAAGCCCTCCAGGATCCACACCGCCAACGGCACGTTGAACAGGCAGTGGGCCAGGGCCACGGCGATGTGCGTGTCGAACAGGCCGATGGATGAATACAGCTGGAAAAACGGCAGCAGGAACACCGCCGGTGGCGCCATGCGGTTGGTCAGCAGCCAGAAGAACAGGTGTTTGTCGCCCAGGAAGCGGTAGCGCGAGAAAGCATAGGCTGCCGGCAACGCCACACTCAGGGAAATCACCGTGTTCAGGCTCACGTAGTACAGCGAGTTGAGGTAACCGGTGTACCAGCTCGGGTCGGTGAAGATCACCTTGTAGTTGGCCAGGGTGAAATCCTGCGGAAACAGCGTCAGCCCGCCGAGGATTTCGGTGTTGCTCTTGAAGGACATGTTCAGCAGCCAGTAGATCGGCACCAGCAGGAACAGGATGTAGATCAGCAGCGGAATAACCTTGCGCTTGCTCATGTTGGCGGCCTCAGCGGTTGGCGTCGGAGTGGGTCATGGCGGTGTAGAACAGCCAGGACACCAACAGGATGATCAGGAAATACACCAGGGAGAACGCGGCCGCCGGGCCCAGATCGAATTGGCCTACGGCCATCTGGGTCAGCGTCTGACTGAGGAACGTCGTGGCGTTACCCGGCCCGCCGCCCGTGAGGACGAAGGGCTCGGTGTAGATCATGAAGCTGTCCATGAAGCGCAGCATCACCGCGATCAGCAGCACGCTTTTCATTTTCGGCAACTGGATATGTCGGAACACGGCCCACGCCGAGGCCCGATCGATACGCGCCGCCTGGTAGTACACATCGGGGATAGCCCGCAGCCCGGAGTAGCACAGCAGCGCCACCAGTGAAGTCCAGTGCCACACGTCCATCACCAGCACCGTGACCCAGGCGTCCATGGTGTTGGCCGCGTAGTTGTAGCTGATGCCCAAGGCGTTGAGGCTGTAGCCCAGCAGGCCGATATCGGCGCGGCCGAAGATCTGCCAGATGGTGCCCACCACGTTCCACGGAATCAGCAGCGGAATGGCGAGGATGATCAGCACCAGCGACGACCAGCGGCCCTTGGTCGGCATGGTCAGGGCGATGGCGATGCCCAGGGGGATTTCGATCAGCAGCACGCAGGCCGAATAGATGAACTGGCGCAGCAGCGAGTCGTGCAGGCGCGGGTCGAGCAGCACCTGTTTGTACCAGTCGGCGCCGACAAAGTAGCGGCTGGACTGGTCGAAGATGTCCTGCACCGAATAGTTGACCACGGTCATCATCGGGATCACCGCACTGAACGCCACCAGCAGGAACACCGGCAACACCAGCCACCAGGCCTTGTTGTTCTGCACCTTGTTCATGGCTGCACCTCCAGCAGGTAGTCGTCGGCATACACCATCAGCCACTGCGCGGGAAAGCTGATGGACGCCCTGCCCTCGGGCACCGGTTTGTCTTCGGCCAGGCGCACTTTGAGGGTGGCGCCGTCGAGGTTGAGGGTCATGATCTTGTAGGTGCCGAGGTCTTCGACATGAGTGACATCGGCCTGCAGGGCGTCAGGGTTGTGCTCGTCCCATACGTGGATAAATTCCGGGCGGATGCCCACTTGCAGCTTCGTGTAGTGGCTGCCGGCGATGCGTTGTTGCAGGGCCTCGGACAACGGCAGCAGCGTGCTGGCAAACCGCACACCGCCGGCCTCGGCCTGCACTTCGATCAGATTCATCCCAGGGCTGCCGATGAAATAGCCGACAAAGGTGTGGCTCGGCCGCTCGAACAACTCACGGGGCGTGCCGAACTGCACGATCTGCCCGCCGTACATCACCGCGATCTTGTCGGCGAAGGTCGAGGCCTCAAGCTGGTCATGGGTGACGTAGACCATGGTGATATTGAACTGCTCGTGAATCTGCTTGAGCTTGCGCCGCAGTTTCCACTTCAGGTGCGGGTCGATCACCGTCAACGGTTCGTCGAAAAGGATTGCCGACACGTCGTCACGCACCAGGCCACGGCCCATGGAGACTTTCTGTTTTTCGTCGGCCGTGAGGTTGCGGGCTTTTTTGCTCAGCAGGGTTTGCAGGTCGAGGACTTCGGCAATTTCCTGCACCTTGCTGTGAATTTTCGCCTCGGCCATGCCCTGGTTCCGCAGGGGAAAGGCCAGGTTATCGAACACGGTCATGGTGTCGTACACCACCGGGAACTGGAACACCTGGGCGATGTTGCGTTTTTCCGGGGTGAGGTCGTTGACCACTTTGCTGTCAAACAGCACCTGGCCCTCGGACGGGCTGAGCAGGCCGGAGATGATATTGAGCAGGGTCGACTTGCCGCAGCCCGACGGCCCGAGCAAGGCGTAGGCACCGCCCTGCTCCCAGATGTGGTTCATTTCCCGAATGGCGTAGTCCTCAGGCCCGTTCGGTGTAGGGCTGTAGCTGTGCGCCAGGTTCTGCAAATGGATCTCGGCCATCAGGCAACCCTCGCGACGCGGCGCCCGGGGGCCTGGACCAAACGGCCCTGGCCATCGAACACAAACAGTTTATGGGTGGGGATATACACGCGGATCGGCGCGTCGACGTCGTACTCGTGCACCCCCGGCAGGTGCAGCACCAGCAGAAAGTGCTCGCTGCGCACGTGCAGGAAGGTTTCCGAACCGCTGATCTCGGCGACTTCCACCGTCACCGCCAGCTCCAGGTCGTCGTCGTTGCTCGGCACCAGGCTGATATGGCTGGGGCGCACGCCGAAGCGGAATTCGCCTTCGCCGATGGGGCGCAGGTCGACGTTCAGCGGGAAGTGCACGAAATTGGCGAAGCTCACCTCGTTACCGCTGATACGCCCCGGCATCAGGTTGATCGGCGGCTCGGAAAACAGCTCAGCGGCCAACACGGTCTGTGGCTGGTGATAGACCTCGGCCGCCTTGCCACTCTGGATCACCCGGCCTTCGTGAAGAATGGTGGTGGTGCCGCCCAGTGCCAAAGCTTCGTTGGGTTCGGTGGTGGCGTAGATGGCGATGGTATGCCGCGCCTTGAACAGCTCGCGCATTTCCTGACGCAGCTCTTCGCGCAGTTTGTAGTCCAGGTTCACCAGCGGCTCATCGAACAGGATCAGTTCGGCGTCTTTCACCAGGGCCCGGGCCATGGCCGTGCGTTGCTGCTGGCCACCGGACAACTCCAACGGGTGGCGCTGCAGGAATTTCTCGATGCGCAGCATCCTGGCGGTTTCCAGCACTTTGCTCTGGATCAGCTCGTTGGACACACCGGCCTGGCGCAACGGCGAGGCGATGTTTTCGAACACGGTCATGGTCGGGTAGTTGATGAACTGCTGATACACCATCGACACATTGCGCAGGCGCACCGGCTTTTGCGTGACGTCTACGCCGTTCATCAGGATGCGGCCGCTGTCGGGCTTGTCCAGGCCGGCCATCAGGCGCATCAGGCTGGTCTTGCCGGACAGGGTGCGGCCAAGCAAAACGTTGAAGGAACCGGCTTCGAAGCGCAGGTTGGCGTCGTCGATCCAGGTTTGACCTTCGACGACGCGGGAGACATGTTCCAGGGTCAATGACATGACACGACCTTTTTTATTATTGGAGTGAATCTGGCCAGTCGTCAGAGCGAGTTTCATGCCAAAAACGGCAGGTGCTTGATCCACAAGGCAATGGGCTGAACGTGATGTTCAGGAGCGAACAGAAATGAACAGATTGGGCTGAACAATTGAACAGTCCTGGGGTTGACAATGAACAGTTCTGAACAACACTCTTTGAACCCGATTGATCTGGTTACATCCGCTGGATTGTGCAAGACCCCAAAACAATAAAAAGAAGGTCGCCCCATGGCCGAACCCCTGGCTCACGACACCCTTATCCAGGAATCCTGGCGCCGTTGCCGCGCCTTCGGCCTGGACCACCAGAGCACGCCCAGCTTCGATCAACTGCCCGCCGAGGGCATCAGCCAATTGCTGGAAAGCCAGCATTCCCTGGTGCAGACCACGCATCAGGAAGTCCTGCCCTATTACGAAAACATCCTGAGCAACTCCAACTGCCTGATCATGCTGGCCGACAACCAAGGCCAGGTGTTGACCAGTTGGGGCACCCAGCGCTTTATCGAGCCCAAGCTGGCCCGTGGTTTCAGCGCCGGCGCCAGTTGGAGGGAGCGCTCCAGCGGCACCAATGCCATCGGCACCGCACTGGCCTGTGCCCAGGCGGTGCATATCGAACACGACGAACACTTCCTCAAGGCCAACCGCTTCATGACCGGCTCAGCGGCGCCGATCTTCGATGCCCAGCGCGAAATTATCGCGGTGCTGGATGTGTCCAGCGACAGCTACCTGCCGCCCTCCCACACCTTGGGCATGGTCAAGATGATGAGCCAGACCGTGGAAAACCGGCTGATCCTCAACCTGTTTCGCGGTGAGCACTTCCAACTGACCTTCAACACCGGCCTGAGCAACCTCGACAGCCAGTGGGCGGGCCTGCTGATCTTTGATGAGAGCGGTCAGGTGCTCTCGGCCAACCGTCGTGCCGACAACTTGCTGGGCATCAGTCTGTCGCGGGTGATGATCGATAGTTTGTTCAAGGTGTCGCTGCTGGAGTTGCTCAATCAACCGGAGGGCCTGCCTTTTTCGTTGCAGGCGGCGGGACGTAATCGCTTCCAGTGCCTGCTCAAACGGCCCAAGCAGATGCCGGTGCAGGCCCGCGTGTTCAGCGAGCCCGTTGCGCCAAAGCCCGCCGCGATTGGTTTGAAGACCCTGCACTTTGGTGATGTGCGCGTGGAAAAAGCTGTGCGCCAGGCCGAGCGTTTGCTGGAGAAGGACATCCCGTTGCTGATCCACGGTGAAACCGGCGTGGGCAAGGAGGTCTTCGTCAAGGCCTTGCACCAGGCCAGCTCCCGCAGCCAGCAGGCCTTTATCGCGGTGAACTGTGCGGCGATTCCCGCCGAGCTGGTGGAATCGGAACTGTTCGGCTACGAAAAAGGCGCGTTCACCGGCGCCAACCAGAAAGGCAGCATCGGCCTGATCCGCAAGGCCGACAAAGGCACGCTGTTCCTCGATGAAATCGGCGATATGCCGCTGCCGACGCAAGCGCGCCTGCTGCGGGTATTGCAGGAGCGGTGCGTGCAACCGGTCGGCAGCAGCGAGTTGTTCCCGGTGGATTTGCGCATTATCTCGGCCACTAACCGGGCCTTGCGCGAGCTGGTCCAGGCCGGGCGTTTTCGCGAGGATTTGTACTACCGCATCGGCGGCCTGACCCTTGAATTACCGCCGTTACGCGAGCGCAGCGACAAGCGGGCACTGTTCCAGCAGCTGTGGCAGCAGCACCGTGAGCCCACCCAATGGGCCGGGCTCAGCGCCGAGGTGCTGGCGCTGTTCGAGCAGCACCCGTGGCCGGGCAACCTGCGCCAGGTGAGCAGCGTGTTGCAGGTGGCGCTGGCGATGGCCGAGGAACAGCCGATCCGCCCGGAACATCTGCCGGATGATTTTTTTGTGGATTTGAAAGTGACAGCGCCGCTGCGCGCCAGCGAATACCTGGATGACAGCATCGACCTGACCCAGCGTCTGAAGGCGGCCGGTGGGAATATTTCCCACCTGGCGCGGGAGCTGGGGGTGAGCCGCAACACCTTGTACAAGCGCCTGCGCCAGAACGAACGCTAGCGCGGCTTGACCACCACCAGCAGGTCGGTGAAGTACTCCACCTGGATCGGTAGGTTATCCGCCAACGTCGAGAGTGCCGCGGCGGTGTCGTCCAGTTTGAACACCCCCGTCACCCGCAGGTTCTGCAGGGCCTGGGGGTCGAAGCGCAGCAGGCCGTGGCGGTAGCTGGCCAGGGTTTGCAACACCTCGCTAAGTGGCTGGTCATTGACCTTGAGCAGGCCACGGGTCCAGGCGTCCGGGTCGGTGTTGCCGCTGGCCTGGGGCGGCTGGGCGCGGCCATGGTCAAGGATCGAGCGCTGGCCGGCGGCGACCTTGACGCCTTCGCTGCTGTCACCTTTGACTGCCACGGTGGACTCGATCACCGTCACCACCGTGGTGCCGTCTGGCGCACGCTTGACCAGGTAACGCGTGCCCAATGCCGTCGCCGTGCCTTGGTCGGTGCGCACCACGAAGGGCCGTTGCGCGTCCTTGGCCACGTCGACCCAGAGTTCGCCTTGCAGCAGTTCGATCACCCGTTGGTGACCGTCGAATTTCACGTCCACCGCCGAGTTGCTGTTGAGCTGCAACTGACTGCCGTCTTCGAGGGCGATCTGGCGGCGCTCACCCACGCCGGTGCGCTGGTCGGCCATCCAAACGGGCAGATGCTCCAGGCTCAGCCAGCCGCACAGCACGATGCCGAGCACACCCATCACCTGCGCACCGCGCGCGCGTCGCGGCGCAAACGCACGGTTCAGGGCCAGGCGTGCAGGTTGCGCTGGCAAGGTGTCGAGGCTGCCCCACAGCGAGCGCATGCGTTCGATGGCGACCGCGTGACGCGGGTCTGCCTGGCACCAAGCGTTGAAGGCTTGGCGCTCGGCCTCACTGACCTCTTCGTCGTGCAGGCGTGTCAGCCAATTCGCGGCTTGCTGGATGATCTGTTCGGAGTTCATGCCAGCGGGTCTGCCGCATGCAGGCTGTGGTAGCAGTGCACCAGGGCGCTGGAGATGTAGTTTTTGACGGTGCTGGCGGACACGTCCAGGCGCGTGGCGATTTCACTGTAGGTCAACCCGTCGAGGCGACTCAACAGGAAGGCTTCGCGGGCCTTGGCGGGTAAGCCGGCAAGCATTTCGGCGATGCGTTCCAGGGCTTGCAGGGCGACATGGATCGCGGCCGGATCGGGCATGCCGGCGTCCTCGCTCTGAATGACCAGGGCTTCCATGTAGGCTTTTTCAATGCGTCGACGCCGGGCGCCATCGATCAGTAAACGCCCTGCCGTGGTGGCCAGGAAGGCCCGCGGTTCCTTGATATTTTGCGGCTCGGCCAGCATCAGCACACGGATGAATGCGTCGTGGGCCAGGTCGGCGGCATGCTGGGAACACCCCAGTTTTCTGCGCAGCCAGCCGTGCAACCAGCCGTGGTGCTCGCTGTACATCGCCGTAAGGGTCTGCTGACGCACTGAATCGCCCAGCGCGGCCGGAATATCTTGCATGCGCAAAAGAGTCTCAAATGGGAAGAGTTACCAATTGCGCAAACAATGCCAGTAAAACAGTGTAGGAGCAAGGCCCTCCCCGTCGCAGACCGCTCGCCACAGGGGCTGGATAGCTCCGGCTTAGCGCCAGCTCCATGAGACACCAGTGTAGATCCCGCGTCCGTCGGCCGGGGTGGAGCGTGCGACGTCCAGGCCCTTGTCGTCGTAGCCCGGCGTGACGGTGTTGGCGTAGCGGCGGTTGGTGAGGTTGCGCAGGTCGACCCAGGCTTGCCAGTCCTGCTTGGGGGCGTCGTAGCCGAAGGTCGCGCCCAGGAGCGTGTAGGACGCGGCGTAATAGGAGTTGGCGTAATCCACTGCCACCCGTGAGGAATACTCGGTATTGAGGCTGGTGTAGAAGCCAGTCGGGTGGCTGTAGCGCAGTTGCGCCTGATAGTAGTGCTTGGGGATGCCCGGCAAGTTGTTGTCGCCGAAACGGTCGTCGTCGCGGTAGTGGAAGTCGCTGAAGGTATAGGCCTGGCGCACATCGAGCTTACCGCTGCGGCCGCCGTCCCACAGCGGGCTGAGCAGGCCCAGTTCCACACCCTGGTGCACGGTGGGGCTGGCGTTGGACTCGGCGACGATGGCATTGCTGGTCGAGGTCTGGGCCTGGGTTTCCACGGTGAGCAGTTCGTGACGCACTTCGGAGCGGTACAGCGCCAGGTCCCACTGGCCGAGCCATGCTTCGCCACGGCCACCGATTTCCAGGGTGGTGGCGGTCTGGTTTTTCAGACTGACACCTTCGCGCTGTAATCCAGTGGCCGGGCCGCTGCCCGCCGGAAAGTACTTGTTGGAACCCCAGATCATCGACCACGCATGCGGTGGTTCGACCGAGCGGCTCAGGTTGCCGTACACCTGCAGCTGCGGACTGAAGTCATACCGCAGGCCGATGCGCGGTGCGTAGTCCCAGTCATGCTGGCTGAGCGGCGCCTGGCCTTCGGGATAGGTGACCTGGGTTTCACGGCGGGTGTAGATCGCGGCCAGGCCGGTGGTAAGCCACAAGTCCTGGACCAGTTCCAGGTCATTGCCGATATGCAGCACGGTGTCGGAGCCCAGGTAGCTGTAGTCGCGGGTCTTGGTGCCGGGGGCGTAGGTTGCGGTGTTGCCGGCTGGCGTGCGCACGTATTCCGACGTGCCGTTGTTGGGCATCGCCTGGGTGGTGCGCAGGCCGAGGGTGGTTTTGCTGTCGTGGCCGAATAACGAGTCCTGGCGGATGTAATTCAAGGTGCTGCTGATATCGGTGTAGGCCACCTTGAGGCGGTTGGTGCCTTCGCGCAGGTCCATCGGGTAATCGTGATACGCCAGCCCGACTTCCAGGCGCGAACTCTCGTCCAGTTGCAACGTGGTCTTGTTGGCGATCCAGGTGGAGCCCGGTTGCAGGCGCTTGGAGTCACGGGCGGCGTTGAGGCTGTTGGCGGCACGCGGGTCGTGGCTGATCTGGGCGCGGGTGAGTTTGCCGGGGGTGTCGTTGGTGGTTTCGCGGTAGCGCAAGTAGAAGCGGGTTTCCAGGTCCGGGTTGAAGCGGTAGCCGAAGTTGGCGGCCATGCCTTTGCCGGTGGCGGCGCTCTGGCGCTGGTAGCCGTCGGATTGCGAGTCGGTCAGGCTGATGTAGTAGTCGGCATCCCCCAGCACCTGGCCCGAACTGATTTCGCGCTGGGCATAGCCACGGCTGCCGGCTTCGTAGCGCACTTGTAATTTGGGCGCGTCGTAGCCGGTATGGGTCACGTAGTTGACCGCGCCGCCCAGTGCCAACGCGCCCTGATCAAAACCGTTGGCGCCGCGCAACACCTCGACGCGGCTTTGCCACAATGGGTCCTTGAGTTCATAAGGGGTGCCGCCGGGGCCGGTCAACGGCAAGCCATCGAACATCTCATAGAGCCCGGAGGCGTGGGCGCCTGGGCTGCGGTTCAGGCCCGAACCGCGAATGGACAGCTTCACCCCTTCGTTATTCGCCGCCTTGGCATACACACCCGGCTGGTACTTGAACACGTCTTCGTTGGTGCTCACCCGCCCCTGCTGCACGCTGCTCATGTCGATGTAATTGGTGGCGCCGGGCACGCTCTTGAGCTGTTCCTGGGCCACTTCGCCGGCGCTGGCCTCTGGCGTGGTGACTTCGACCGGCGCCAATTGCAGATCTTCGGCGTGCACCAGCGAGCTTAGGGTCAGGGCGGCAAACAGGAACGGAGGTGAACGCAGCAGCATGGGCGAGTCCTTTGAATTCGGGGGCGTGAAAGGCTAGGCCATCACGCGAACAGTGATGGGAAGGCAACGATGCTCGCCAAGTCACGCCTTGATAACGGACCAGACCCTTCCCACAACAGCGTCGGACCGGATTTATTTTTTAAGTCCAAAATCGAATTAATACATGAAAACTCAGTATTTAAAGAAATAACCAGCACGCATTACTGTGGAGCCATCGAGTCACCTACGAGATCGCCTCCATGCCTGCATCCGCCACCGTCATCGACTTTACCCTCCATCGCAAACGCCGCCAGGCACGTGCAACGGCCGAGTTGATGTGGGCGATGTACGCGGCGCGCGCAGGGTTGGCGGTGTTTACCACCCACTCCGCAACGCCCAGCGATACACGTCGGGCGTAGGCCAATGAATTTCCTGCAGGTGATTCCCGAACCGCCCGAACCGCTGCCCAAACCCAACACCGATGACGATGTGATCAGCCTGTGCGTGGCGCATAACCTGCAACGCCTGCGCAGCAAACGGCACCTGTCATTGGACGCCTTGGCACGCGTCTGTGGCGTGAGCCGGGCAATGCTGGCGCAGATCGAATCCGGGCGCAGCGTGCCGTCGATCAAGGTGCTGTGCAAAATTGCCAAGGGCCTGAAGGTGTCGGTGGCGGCGTTCCTGGAAGACCGTGCGTTCGAAGGGGTTGAGGTGTTGCCGGCGCAGCAGAGCAAACGCCTGGTGAGTGCCGATGGCGCGTTTATCAGCCGTGCCTTGTTTCCCTACGATACGGCACGCCAATCCGAATTCTACGAGATTCGCCTGCGTGCGCTTGGCGAGGAAGTGTCCAAAGGCCACGGACCGGGTATCCAGGAAAACCTGGTGGTGGCCCAAGGCGTGCTGGAAGTCAGCGTCAATGACGAACGCTACTTGCTGTCTACCGGCGATTCGATCCTGTTCTACGCCGACCAGCCCCATCGCTACCGCAACCCGGCGGACAGCGAAGCCGTGGCGTTCCTGGTGATCACCTACCCCGAGCGGCTGGATTAATTGCGGCAAAAAAAAACGCCCCGACTTATCGGGGCGTTTTTTTATCGCGCGGGACCTGTCAGCAGGTGCAGCACATCATCGGCATGCCGTTGCAGCTCATCATCATGGGCATGGCGCAGTCGTTCATCATTTTGTTCATGAGCATGCAGCAGTTGTTCATCATGTCCATGCTCATGCCTGGCATCGGCATCATTTTGCACATCATGCTGTCGGCCATCATGGTGCATTCCATGACGCACTTCATCATGGGCATCGGCATGCCCATCATCGGCATCATGTTCATGCCGGTCATCATCGCCATGGCGTCGGCCGACATGCACATCATCGACATATTGGCGCACTGCATCATCATCGGCATGCCGCAGTTCATCATCATCGCCATCATTTCGGCGTTGGTCTTGAACTGAGCCATATCCATGCCAGCGGCCGGCTTCATGGTGCACATCATGGCGTCAGCGGCCATTTCGCATTTCATGGTGGCCATCATCATCGGCATGCCCATCATCGGCATCATTGGCATGGCGGTGTTCATCGGCATCTGCATTGCATTCATCATGTTCGAAACTCCGTAATCGACAGGAAATGGCTAAGTTCTGGCGCCGATTCTAGAGATGCCGGAGGTCTGCGCAAGACGACGAAGGAGCAGCAGGAATGGATGTTCGCAGGGACGCTTAGTCGAACAAAACAGCGATGACAGGCGTTATGACGAGGATTTCGAAGCTATTGCGTTGTTGATGTCCGCCACCTGGCGCCAATCGGCGTGATGGATATTCGATCCAGGACTATCGTCCAATCGTAAGGAAATAAACGGTCTAACGGCTGCCCCCTAGCCATCGGGTTTCCCTAACGACTGCATCAACTCAGCGGCCTCAGAGCCCGGTGGCAGCCTGAACCCGTACATTTCATCAGTGGCGAGAATCTCATCCAGGGCACCGAGCAACTGCGCCTCTGTCGGCGAGTCACGCAGCAGTTTGTGCGCTGGCAGCAACAGCTCGGAGGGAACGCCCTGAACGCTGGCGGCGTCAATCACAGCGAAGAGGATAAAGCGCAGGCGTATTTCGCGGTCCGTCGGCCAAGCCGTTTTTCGCTTACCCAAGGTAGGGCCTCGTTTTTTCAGAAAAATCCGAGGCTATTGCGCAAAGACGGGTGTTTCAAGTATCGGAATGCAGGATAGGCCGCGTCCTACAGTCAAAAGAGAAACAGCACACCGAACGGCCAAAATCCAACACTTAAGAAGACCTGGCTCAGACTCTATTGCGCTGTAACTCCAATGTGGTGCCGATAAGCCGCGTAAATATGCTCAGAATTTCAAACATTTGCGGGTTTTCAAGGCTCCTGGGCAACACATCCAGCGCGCACAAGGTGCCGAAAACGGTGCCATCCGAGAACACAATGGGCAACGAGATGTAACTCTCAAATCCATGTGCCTTGGGCAGCGGATGTTCCCAGAACACCGGATCCTTGCTGGCGTGCTCAATGATGATCGACTTGCGATTGGCGCGAGCCTGGTTGCATAGCGTGGCTTCCACCAGCAACTCGTCGCCCGCCTCCAGACCGAATTGCAATTCGTCATGCACGGCACAGGCCACCCAGTGACTGTCAGTCATCTTGGAAATGGCGGAGAAACGCATTCCGGTCAAACGCGTGGTAAGTCGCAAAATGTTGGACGTAGTCTCAATCTCCGTGATGGCGTCCAACTCTTCGGCTGTTAGATATTTGATAACGCTCTCCTCAAATCAAAGAGCCCAACGGAATGAACGCTGCAGCGGATGACACGTGTTGCCACTGCATCGGCCACCGGCAGCGCGGCTTAAGTGCCTGCCGACGAAATGCCTCACTGCACCGGCAGGAAATTCATCAACAACAGGCTTTGTGCATAGTTAAGCCCAATACGGCGGTAGCGTTCATCGAGCATCTGGGTCAGCAGGTCAAGACGCGCGACAATCTTGCCGAACTCGACGGCGAAACTCAGGTTGCTGCCCTCCTCTGATATTTCGTTGGAAAACAACAGCAAGACGCCATTTGCGTCCTGGCGCTTGCTGAGCAACCAGGTGGCTTTTTCAATATTGCGCGCGGCATTGCTGACGAACTGCGGGTTGATCGAGTCGCTGATGTAGAACTCAGTGCGCCCACCGTGGGCGGTCACTATCATGCTGCCGATGGCATAAATGAAGGCGCCGACCCGGTCGCCTTTGAACTCGGGGCTCAGGGAGTAGCTCAACGCGGCGAGGTCGCGACGGTCTCCGAGGGCTGGCAGGGAGCGACGCTGCTCGATCGCCTGACGAATCTCCCGCGCAGCGCTTACCGCATCCGGGTAACCCGACTGGCGCCACTGGTTGGGGTTGCGCAGGTAGAGCTTGTTCATGAGCAAATACAGGCTCTGCAAGTTGTCGCGCATGCCCAGGGTCGCCATGCGATCGACACTGGTCTGGAAGAACTCATCGGGCTTGCCATTGCTGAACTGCTTGACGATGTCCCGGCCCTGTTGCTGGGTGCACCCACTGGCGCAGAGCATTAACACCAGGGCCAGCCACAGTGGCAGGCGCATGCGTCGAGTCTTGAATAAAAGTAACGTGCGATCCATCGGCACCCGATCTGATTCTTTTGCCCACGCGGGAAATCGAAGGGGCTGGGACAACCATAGATTGGGAAAATGAAAAAAAGTGCGATGGGCTGGGCAGATAGTTGTAAACAGAGCCTACCGGGGAATGAATTGGCCGAATCGTGAAAGATTCGTTTCAGGGCCTATACTCCATGGAACAGTTGCGAGTGTTGTTGGCGATCCAGGGAGGATCTACATCGCGCACGGCACTCTCACACGCAGCTGTACAGGAGGATCGCGCAGATGAAACATCCCATCAGAGCTCAGATTTTTGCACAGGTGATTTGCCTGCTTTCGGTGGCTCAGCTTTTCTGCTGAGCCATGGGTCACTGCCTTTGATATCAGCTGCAAGGGCGGCGGGGGCAGGTATGGCCGTCTATTTAGGGCTGATCAACTCATTGAAAAACGGATTTTGCAGATGCCATTCTCATTGGAAGAGAGAAACGCTTTGCTTGCGCTCAAAGGCGTAGGCCCCACTGTCGTTAGTCGGTTGGACCAGATGGGGATCGAATCGCTGCCCGAACTCGCCCAGTCAAAGGTGGGTGAAATCCTGTCTCAAGCATCTGCGGCGCTCGGTTCGACCTGCTGAAAGAACAGCCCCTAAGCCCGTGCAGCCATTACTGCAGCTGCAGAGTTTGCTCAAGGCGCTTGAGCGCGCCGCACGCAGACGGATACATCAGGGCGCGGCTGAAAATTTCTTTGAGCCTTATTTTTAAGTGCGCAATTATTTAGCGCGCCTATCATCTCGATTCATTTTTTTGAATTCCTCAATGTACATATCGCCGCCAGGATGCAATGGAGCGCCAATGTGCCGCCTGAAAGGCTGCTTTTGCTTGCGACCAACAGACTGACGCAGGGGGCCACTCCCCTGACACCTCGGCCCTCGGAGGCCTATATGACACTAAGATCCTTGAATATCGCGCGCAGAGCTTTCGTCTACTTTGGCTTAATCACACTGTTGCTGATCAGCCTGGCAGGCTTCTCGTATTTGCAAATCGGCCATCTGCGCACTGCCGAACAGAACATCGAGCTCAATTCACTGCCCAGCATCCAGGTAATTGACGATATTCAAATCGCCCTTCTGCATGCCCGTCTTGAGAGTATCCGCATGCTCTCAAGTACCACCAAAGAAGTGCATGATGCGTCGCTGTCAAAGGTCGAGGAGGCCGTGGGCACACTCCAATCGAAGACAGCGTTTTATCGCGACAACTTGATAGCTGGGGAGCAGGATAAAATACAATTTGAGAAGGCCACCCAAGCAATGAACAGCTACATTGATGGCCTGAGAAAAGTACTCGCCCTCGATGTACCTGACCATGAACAAGCAGTCACTTACGCGAACACAGAGCAAGCCCAGCGGGCCAGCGCCTTTCAAGACCAACTGACTATTCTGCGCGAGCAAAATGCACGTCAGGCCACGGTGTCTGGCCAAGATGCGGCAGACGTATATAACCATAGCGTCAACGTACTAATAGCCGTACTGGTTGTAGCGTTTGCGCTCACCCTGATTCTGGCCACCTTGTTTACTAAAAGTATTGTGACCCCTATCAGTGCCTCTCTGAAGTTGGCAGAAGATATTGCCGCAGGCGACCTTACCCATGACCTTGAAGTCACGGGTTCGGATGAAGCATCGCGCTTGATGCATGCACTGAACAGGATGCAGAAAAACCTCCGGCACACGATCCTGGAAATCTCAGGAGCGTCTGCTCAGTTGAGTACTGCTGCCGTTGAAATGACCTCGATCACAGAAAGTGCGGATCGCACATTACAACAGCAAAACAGCGAAATAGAGCAAGCCGCCACCGCAGTCACCGAGATGAGCGTTGCCGTGGAAGAGGTTGCCCGCAATGCCAACTCCACTTCGGAAGCCGCCATGCAGTCCAGCCTGGCCGCCGATCTTGGCAACAAAAAAGTCACCGAAACCCTGACTGCCATGAGGGGCCTGACAGGATTGGTCGAAGTTTCGTCAGACCAGGTAAAAGAGCTCGCAGGTCAGGCGCAAGACATCAGCAAAGTGCTCAGCGTCATCCGGGCTATTGCTGAACAGACCAACTTGCTGGCATTGAACGCGGCGATTGAAGCGGCACGCGCAGGCGAACAGGGTCGTGGGTTTGCGGTGGTCGCAGATGAAGTTCGGGCGCTGGCGCACCGCACCCAGACTTCAACTCAAGAAATCGAACAGATGATCGCGACAATTCAAGCAGGCTCTTCCGCCGCAGTAGCATCGATGCAGAAGAGTACATCGGAGGTTTACAGTACGCGTGATACCGCAGAGCAGGCAGGCCAATCGCTTCGCCAAATCATAGATTCAGTACTCGAAATCAATGATCGCAATATCCAGATTGCAACGGCATCCGAGGAACAGGCACACGTGGCCCGTGACGTTGATCGCAGCCTGATAAGTATCCGCGACCTTGCCGTTCAGAGCAGCGAGGGAACCCGCCAGACGTTGACTGCAAGCAATGAGCTGTCACGCTTGGCCGTCAACCTGAACGATTTGGTTCTGCGATTCAGGACGTAGGGCCGGGAGCAAACGACCACTCCTGCAGTTTCAGCCAGCACCGACCAGGCACATGCTCAGTAATGGCTTAGCTGTAGGGGTTGCCCGGCCCTATCGCGACACCCCAGATCAGCCGGTGCCGCCAAAGGGCGGCGCAGCTAATAAATTGAAGCCTGCTCTGCGTCGCCTTATAGCTGGAAACGCGAAACAACAGTACGCAACTCCCCCGTCAGCAACAAAAGCTCCTGCGCTGTCACCGCGTTGTCCTCTATGCCCTCCATCAGCGCAACACTGCTGTTGCGAATCTCGGTCACATTGCGGTTGATATCTTCCAAGACGAATAGTAATGCGGGTTTCCTGCATCTTCGCCAGGCCGGCGTTAGAGGACTGACTGGCGCACCCGGCGGCAAGGGATATTCATGGAGTTCTCACAACCCGGAGTAGGACGTTTGTACAACCATGGAACATCTTAATTGCAGTGATTTCATTGCGACATCACTGCATGAGCCTTGATTCGTAAGCCGAGACATTGAGGTCGCCGCTCGCATGAGCTGCCGGAGCCATCGCGTTGAGTTCAGGAGTTCTGGAGTCTTTTCGCAATGGCTTGCAGCTCTTCCCACGGCGTATGCGGTTGTCCGTGTAAAGCACAGCTTGGAGAGTGTACGAATTCATCCCTTCCCTGACTTTCTGACTGCCGCGCCTGGCATTTCTTGCATGAAATAATGTCCTTAGAGATTTGCCATCGGCTGCTCCATTCAATCAAATCGTCTTTGGCTGACATAAAACCTCTACAAATGCGCAATTTTTGTAAATGATGTCGAAATCCGATTTTTGTTCCGCTGAATTGGGGGGAAAAGGATTACACCCAACGACGTGTAGTACGCCGCTTATGTCAAAATTGGTGACGGCTCAGGCAGCCCATGAGCCAGATGTTTATCGATCAACCCCGCCACTTCTACGGGGTGGGTAAAGCCCAGGTCATGACCGCCGCCGGGGAGCACATGTATTTCTGCTGAGGGAAGGAGTTGCATCAATCGCTGGCCAACACCGACCGGACTAATGGGGTCGCAATCCCCCCAGATGAGCAATACGGGCATGTGCAACTCGAGCAGTCGGTGGGTGAGATCGGTGCGATCGTCGAGGAACCAACGGGGTAACTCCGGATAATTTGCGGCGAACTCCTCGCGCCAATCGTGCGCACCCAGGTCGGACATATCCACACCGCCAGAGGTGACAGTCAGGACAAGATGGGTGATCAAGTCAGGGTTCTCAAGCGCTACGCGCATAGCGACAATGCCGCCCATGGATTGCGCGACTAAAGCGGTTGGCCGGTCTATTTCAGCGACTACGCGAGCTACCAAATCATCCATGCTGGCGACGGAAGGGATTGGCGGCATATCACCGAAGCCGGGCCATCCGACATGAAGCCTCTGAGCTCTAATCCTGAGAAGTTCACACACTGGACGCCAGAACTGCGTGTTACCGGAAGCGCCGGGCAAAAATATGATTTTTTCGGGAGAGTTGATCACGGGCTCGATCCTTGAGATGGCTTGACGCATAGGCGCTAGATAAATGGGGCAAACGGCAACATTGTACGAGACCGCAAAGAGCGCGCTCAGTCGGCCTTACTCTGGCGCCCTCCTCCACGGGTATTAAGAAAATAGGCTATCTAACTATGGAGAAACCGGAAACGCAAAAGCCCCGCTTTCGCGAGGCTTTCGTTGGAATCTTGGCGGGATGCAGGGATTCGAGCCCTGGGAACGCTATTAACGTTCGCCGGTTTTCAAGGCCGCTATGCAAATTCGCGTGAGGCGAGTATTTCATCAGAGATGGAAGTCTTTTTCGGCGTTTCCTTAACTGGCAAAAGACGCACCCTAACGCGGGGTCATTATTTGGCTTGGCGAAGCACAAGCTGCGACAGACGGGTCTTAACTCGGAAACAGAATTCACGAATTTGAAATTGATAAGCGGGCATAACCATGTAGTTTAAATCGGGACCTAGTGAGTCTTTAACTTCCATGTATTTGGCAGTCTTGGCAGCAATGGCTTGGTATTCCGTCTCGTATTTAGTGTAAGACGCTTTGTTGTAAACCTTTAAGACATCCAGCTCTTTACGGCATTGCTCAGCGCGATTTTGGTTTAAGTTTTTTTCTGATTCAGGCTCAGCGGCTTCTGGAGAGGCAGGAGTTGGGGCCTCAGCACTGGCGTGTTCAGGTGCAGCCTCGTATCGCACAGACCATTTTTCTGGCGTCGCAGGTGCGACTTCCGCTGGTGCTTGCTGGACGACGGCAGGAGGTGGGGGCACTTGAGGTTTTTCTGGAGTTTTCGTAGCGCATCCCGAGAGGGCAAGTCCTGCCACTACAACGATGCCACACATTTTATCCATCGGTTTCACCAAGAAGTAATTATGGTTGGCTGAGTCGTTAGGTTCTGGGTAAAAGTAATAACTCACTCAATGATCGAGTGTAAATTTTCTACCAGCCTCAAGGCGCTCAGCCTCTCTTCCTTGAGTGCGCAGATGGACGATAATAGTAAAAAAACAAACAGATGACGAGTAAAAGGTCGTCAGAAAAGTCACAAATTTGGTAGGACAATTACTGTGGCACCGAGCTGCGCATGCATCCTGATTGTAATGATGCGGAAACGATCAGCCTTTAAGAAGCCGGTGTTATCAAACCCCAGAAACACAAAAGCCCCGCTTTCGCGAGGCTTTCGTTTGAATCTTGGCGGGAAACCAGGGATTCGAACCCTGGGAACGCTATTAACGTTCGCCGGTTTTCAAGACCGGTGCATTCAACCACTCTGCCAATTTCCCTTGTGCGTCACAGGATTATTCTAGCCCATCCTGTCTCAGCGGGCGCCATAATACCCGAATGAAACACACTGTCAAACTCTCGCCATAGCTTGTTACAGAGCGTCTGTTATGATCTTTGCGACTGAACGTTTCAAAACCGAAGGAGTGTCGCCATGCGCGAACAGAATTACGCAGTGAATGGTAACGCGCAGGCTGAGCAGCTTGAAGTCAGCCGCGTGTTGCGCAATACCTATGGCCTGCTCGCCCTTACCCTCGCATTCAGCGGCGTAATGGCGTTCGTGGCCCAGCAGATGCACGTCGGCTACCCGAATATCTTTGTCGTGCTGATCGGCTTCTATGGCCTGTTCTTCCTGACCAACAAGCTGCGTGACTCGGCCTGGGGCCTGGTGTCGGCGTTTGCCCTGACCGGTTTCATGGGCTTTATCCTCGGCCCGATCCTCAACCGTTACCTCGGCATGGCCGGCGGTGCGGAAGTGGTCAGCTCGGCATTTGCCATGACGGCCCTGGTGTTTGGTGGCCTGTCAGCCTACGTGCTGATCACCCGCAAGGACATGAGCTTCCTGGGCGGTTTCATCACCGCAGGCTTCTTCGTGTTGCTGGCGGCAGTGGTTGCGGGCATGTTCTTCCAGATCAGCGGCCTGCAACTGGCGATCAGCGCGGGTTTTGTGCTGTTCTCCTCCGTGTGCATCCTGTTCCAGACCAGCGCCATCATCCACGGCGGTGAACGCAACTACATCATGGCGACTGTCAGCCTGTATGTGTCGATCTACAACCTGTTTATCAGCCTGTTGCAGATCTTCGGCATCATGAGCCGCGACGACTGATTCCTCGCTGCATAAAAAATGCCCCGTATCGAAAGATGCGGGGCATTTTTGTTTTCAGGGTTTCAGTACTGATTGGGTTCCATTTCCAGCTCGACCTTGAAACGCTGGGCGATGTCGCGCTGGATACGCTGGGCCAGGTTGGCAATATCGTGCCCCGTGGCCCCGCCATAGTTGACCAGCACCAACGCCTGCAGGGCATGAACGCCCGCATCGCCGTCTCGAAAGCCCTTCCAGCCAGCCTTGTCGATCAGCCAGCCAGCGGCCAGCTTCATCTGCCCATCCGCCTGCGGGTAGGCCACCAGGTCCGGATACTGTGTCTGTAACTCTTCAGCCAGGGCCCTGGAGACCAGCGGATTCTTGAAGAAGCTGCCGGCATTGCCCAGCACTGCCGGATCGGGCAATTTTTCGCTACGGATGCTGCAAATCGCGCGACTGACATCGCTCGGTGTCGCCTCGGTGATCCCCTGCCCCGCCAGGCGCTGCTGCACTGGGCCGTAGTCGAGCTTGAGATGGCTGGCGCGGCTCAGGGCGAAGCGTACCCGCAGGATCAGCCAGCGCCCGGTTTCGTGCTTGAACAGGCTGTCACGGTAGGCAAAGTTGCATTCTTCGAGGCTGAAGTCGCGCAGTTCGCCCGTCTGGCGATCCAGGGCGGTCAAGCCGGCAAATACGTCTTTGATCTCAACACCGTAGGCACCGATGTTCTGCATGGGTGCAGCACCGACGGTGCCGGGGATCAGGCTGAGGTTTTCCAGGCCGCAGAAGCCCTGTTCCAGGGTCCACAGTACAAACGGGTGCCAGGCTTCGCCGGCTTCGGCTTCGACCACCACCTGCACACCATCATCCTGCAGCACCCGAATGCCCTGGGTGGCCATGCGCAACACCAAAGCAGGGATGTCCTGGGTCAGCAGCAAGTTGCTGCCACCGCCGATCACCAGCAAGGGCAACGCCTGGGTCGACGCATAGGCCAGCGCCTCGCGCACATCGGCGTCGCTGTGAGCTTCGGCGAAGAGTTGGGCACGCACATCAATGCCAAAGCTGTTGAATGGCTTGAGCGACACCTGCGCCAGCACTTGCAAGGTCATAACCGCCCCTTCAATTCGATCACCAATAAATCACACGCCTGCTCGATCAGGTCCAGGACCCTTTCGAAGCCTTGTTCGCCTTCGTAGTAGGGATCTGGCACCTCGTCCACTTCAGCGTCGTAGCGGCGCAGAAACAGGTCCAGCTCCGCCTTGCCCTGGCCGGGCTGCATGGCCTTTAGATTGCGCAGGTTGCTGTTGTCCATCGCCAGGATCAGGTCATAGCGCGCAAAGTCGGCGCGGGAGACCTGCTGGGCACGCTGGCCCGACAAGTCATAACCGCGCACCAACGCCGCACGCTGGCTGCGTTGGTCCGGTGGGTTGCCGATATGCCAGTCTCCAGTACCGGCGGACGCCACCTCGACCTGCCCCGCCAACCCGGCCTCGCGCAATTTATGGCGCAGTACACCTTCAGCGGTAGGCGAGCGGCAGATGTTGCCCAGGCAGACAAACAGAACCTCCATCAGGCCCCCAACAGGCGACGGACGCGCTCAAGATCTTCCGGCGTGTCGACACCCGCAGGCGGCGCTTCCAGAGCGTCACCCACATGGATACGCACGCCGTGCCAGAGGGCACGCAGCTGCTCCAGGGATTCGGTGTTTTCCAGCCAGCATGGGCCCCAACTGACGAAGTCATGCAGAAAACCGGCACGGTAGGCATAGATGCCGATATGGCGGCGGTAAGGCACACCTTCTGGCAACACGTCAGGGTGCTTGGCGAAGGCGTCGCGCGCCCAGGGCAAGGTCGAACGGCTGAAGGTCAGCGCCAGGCCGTTGACATCACTGACCACCTTGACCACGTTCGGGTTAAACAGGGTGTCGATGTCTTCAATCGGCTCGGCCAGGGTCGCCATACTCGCTTCACCATGGGCGGCCAGGTTGGCGGCCACCTGGTCGATCACGCTCGGCGGGATCAACGGTTCGTCACCTTGCACGTTGACCACGATGGCGTCGGGCGCCAGGCCCAACTTCGTGGCCACTTCGGCCAGGCGATCAGTGCCGGAGTTATGATCTTCACGGGTCAGCACCGCTTCGGCGCCAAACCCTTTGCAGGCATCGATGATGCGCGGGTCATCCGTGGCCACCACGACACGTTCAGCGCTGCTTTTGCAGGCCTGCTCCCACACCAGCTGGATCATCGGCTTGCCGCCGATCAATTGCAGCGGCTTGCCCGGCAGGCGGGTCGAGGCGTAGCGCGAAGGAATGACAACGGTAAAGGCGGTGGTCATTTATCCAGACGCTCATCGGTGGTCAGGGTACGGGCCTCGCTTTCCAGCATCACCGGAATGCCGTCACGGATGGGGTAAGCCAGGCCGGCGCCCTTGCTGATCAGCTCGGTTTTATCGGCGCTGAGCTTGAGCGGGCCTTTGCAGATCGGGCAAGCGAGGATGTCGAGCAGTTTGGTGTCCATGAGTGTTTCCTGGAAAGAAGCGTTTTAAGGCAAGAGACGGGCGGGTAACAAGCGCATCAGCTGCGTGTCGAACCAGGCGACGAACGCCGGCGACGGCACCGCATCCACCGCAAGGTACCACCAGTCGGGCTGGGCAAAGGCGCGGCACTTCACCGCGTCCTTCTCGGTCATGACCAGCGGCAATGACGGCGTAAAATTCAAGACCTCGGCGCTGTACGGCGCATGGTCGGCAAAAGCATGGGGAATCGGCTGCCAGTGTAGCGTTTCGAGGGTGTTGAAGAAACGTTGCGGGTTGCCGATACCGGCGACCGCATGTACCTGCTGCCCCGCCGCAAAGTGCACCACCGACTTGCGCTCGCCGCTGTGCAGGTTGACGAGCGCGGTGGGTTGCAGGCGAAACGCAAAGCCATCGTCGCGATCCGAGCCGGCACCGTTGTAGAGCAGCGCATCAACACTGCGCAAACGCTCAACCGGTTCGCGCAACGGCCCAGCCGGCAGGCACCGGCGGTTGCCCAGGCCACGGGCGGCGTCGATCAACACCAGTTCGAGGTCACGGGCCAGGCGGTAGTGTTGCAGGCCGTCGTCGGAGAGGATCAGGTCGAGGGCCTCGCTGGCGAGCAAGGCCTTCACCGCGCGACTGCGGTCGGGATCGATCATCAGGGGCACGCCGCAGCGCTGCACGATCAGCAAAGGCTCGTCACCTGCCACAGCAGCGCTATGGCTGGCCTCGACACGCCATGGCAACTGCGGCGGCTTGGCGCCATAGCCGCGGCTGACCACACCTACCCGCAGGCCACTGCGCCGACAGTGTTCGATCAACCACAGGATCAACGGCGTCTTGCCGGTGCCGCCCACGGTGATATTACCGACCACCACCACCGGCACCGGCGATTGATAGATCTCGCCCTCTCCTGCCAGGAACCGCGCACGTTTGCGCTGCACCACCCGGCGATACAAAGACTCCAGTGGCCGCAACAACGCGAGCGCCGGATGGCCCTCGTACCAGGCCTTGAGCAAACGATCGGACATGGCCATCAGGGTTGGCTCGCCGCCTCGACAGTACTCATGCGCAAATGGCTGAAACCGAGCTTGCCGGCGGCGTCCATCGCGGTGATCACGGCCTGGTGCTGGGTCTTGCCATCGGCGCTGATGGACAACGGCATCTTGGTATCGCCGCCGGACTCTTTCTCCAGGGCAACGATCAGGCTGGCGAGGTCGTTTTTCTCCAGCAACTGGTTATTCACCGAAAACGCTCCGTCAGCGCTGATGGCGATGTCCAGTTGCTTGACTTCCTGGTCTTCGGCCGGCGAACCACTGACGGCTTCCGGCAAGTCGACGCGCAACTCGGTCTGCCGGGTGAAGGTGGTGGTGACGACAAAAAACAGCAGCAGGATAAACACCACGTCGATCAACGACGCGAGGTTGATATCGACATTTTCCCGTTGCTTGCGACGAAATTTCACGCTTTGTCCCCAACCAGGTCCACATCACGGTCGCCCTGAACCACCTCCACCAGCTTGATGGCTTCCTGCTCCATGCCGACCACCAGCTCATCGATGCGCCGTTGCAGGAAGCGGTGGAAGAACACCGACGGAATACCGACCATCAGGCCCGCCGCCGTCGTAATCAGGGCCTTGGAGATGCCGCCGGCCAACACGGCCGCGTTGGTGGTCATGCCCGACCCCATGAACGAGCTGAAAATATCGATCATGCCCAGCACCGTCCCCAGCAAACCGAGCAGCGGCGCCATGGCGGCGATGGTGCCAAGGGCGTTGATATAGCGCTCCAGTTCATGAATGACCCGGGCGGCTGCCTCTTCGATGCACTCTTTCATGATCTCGCGACCATGCTTGGAGTTGGCCAGGCCCGCGGCGAGGATTTCACCCAACGGCGAATTGGCGCGCAGCTCCTTGAGCTTTTCCTTGTCCAACTGCTTGTTCTTGATCCAGCCCCAGACCTGCCCCAGCAGATGCTCGGGGGTAACGCGGCTGGCACGCAGGGTCCACAAACGTTCGGCAACGATGCCGAGTGCGGCGATGGAGCTCAAGATGATCGGCAACATCATCCAGCCGCCAGATTTGACCAATTCCCACACAGTGAATGTCCCCTCGAAAAAGTGCGCCACTTTACCATATAGGTTCGGCGGCGGGGCTCGTCGGCCACAGACGCGCCTGTCTTGAGCTGCGGCCTTCAGCAAAGCTGGATTACGGTAACGCTTCGCGCCAAAAACGGCGTTGACTACGCGCAACAGTCGGTGGCTTGAAAGCCCCCAATTGCACGCGCACCGCCCCCTGCTCGGCACTGTCGTAGATCTGGCTGCCCAGTGTCCGATAACGCTCCACCACCTGCGGGTGAGGATGGCCGAACGCATTGCCACGGCCCCGGGAAATCAGCACTGACGTGGGTGCCAAGCGCTGTAGAAAAGGCCATGACGACGAACTGCGACTGCCATGGTGAGGCGATTGCAGCCAATCGGTGCGCACGGCCAACGATGAGGCGAGAAATGCCCGCTCGGCCGCCCGATCAATATCCCCGGTGAGCAGCAGCCGCTCACCATTGGCCTCGACCTGCAGAACACAGGACTTAGGATTGCCATCAGTCGCGTCAGGCCACTGCCACAGTTCGAATGACACGCCGTCCCACACCCACCGCTCACCGCTGATACAGGGCTGAGTTCCGAGAAACGCCGGCAACCCCTCGGTTTCACCGCCCACGACACGCCGGATCGGCACCCCCCGGGCAACCGCCGTCGCCCCACCGGCATGATCGGCGTCGGCATGGCTGAGTAACATCATGTCCAGCGCCCCGATGCCGAGCTTTTTCAACGCCGGCAATACCACGCGCGCACCGAGGTCCGCCGTCCCCGAACGCGGCCCGGCATCGTAGAGCAACGTGTGATGGCGGGTGCGCAGGATCAATGCCTGCCCTTGCCCAACATCCAATTGCACCACTTCCACCCGCCCATGGGGCACCGGCTCGCGCGGAGGAAATACCGCCAACAACAGCAGCGGCCAGCCCAGCAGCCGAAACGGCACGCCTTTGGGCAGCAAAACCAGCACCGCGCCGATCAGGCTGATCAGCCAGTACCCCACCGGCACCTCGGCCGGTATCCAGGCGGGCATTATCCCGGCGAGCCACGCCAAGCCCCGGAACAACCCGTCAAGCGCCCCACCCGCCAGCCACAACATGCCCTCGCCCAGGTAGGGCAGCGGCAGCAATACGCTGCCCAGCAACGCCAGCGGCAACACCACCAGGCTGACCCACGGTACGGCAATCAGATTGGCCAGCGGCGCAGTGACGCTGACGGGCAAACCGAGTACCAGTAACACCGGAAACAGACCAATGGCAATCAACCACTGAGGGCGTGTCCATGCCTGCCAGACACTCCAAGGCCCCAGACGCCCACCCAATGCCAGGACCAACACCGCGACCGCCGTAAACGACAGCCAGAACCCTGCCTGCAAGCTGGCCAATGGTTCCAGGATCAGCACGCCATTGAGCGCCAACAACAACGGCCACCAAAACCCCAGATGGCGGAAGCGCAAACGCCACAGCAGCATTAACCCCACCATCACGCAGGCGCGTTGCACGGGCACACCAAACCCTGCCAGCAGGCCGTACCCCAATGCAGCGGCGAACGCCAGGCCACACGCCCACGGCAGCCACGGCCAGCTACGGGGCCAGTAACCGTAGCGTGCCAAGAGCGCGACCAACCCGTAGATCAACCCCGCCAGCAAACCAATGTGCTGGCCGGAAATCACCAGCAGGTGCACCGTGCCGGTGTCCTGCAGCACCTGCCAATCCTCGGCTGCCAGCCCGGAGCCATCTCCCAATACCAAGGCCGCCAGGCCCGCCTCGCGGCCTTGGGCGTCCACCGCCATCAGGCGTTGGCGGACAGTGTCACGCCAGGCATGACGAGCCGTCGCCAGGCGCTCACCATCCTTCACCGTGCCGGTGGCGCCCACACGCTGGGCCAGCAGCCACGCTTCCTGATCAAAACCATGAAAATTCAGCAGCCCGGACGGCCGCTTGAGCGTTACAGCCAAACGCCAGCGCTCGCCACTGCGGACCGGCGGACCGCCGTGCCAGGACACACGGATGCGCTTGGGCACCCGGGCTTTGCGCGCGCGGCTGTCGGTCAGCTCAAAACGCACACCCGTATCCGCCTGCTGCGGCAACCCGGTGACACGGCCTTCCAGCCATCGCGTCTGGCCATCAAGCTGCGGGCGCAGTCGATCATCCAGCGCCCACTGTGCGCTGATGCACCCCCAACTCAAGCCCAGCAGGAAAAATGCCAATGGAAACGTGCGAAAGGGCAATAACATCAATGCCAGCACCAGCATGGCCAGCAGCCACCCGGTCGTCGGCAACCCAGGTAGAAAGCGCAGGGCAAGCAACCCCAGCGCCAGCGCGAACATCCCTGTCCTCATGAACCCTCCTTTTCAAGTGATCCACTCAGTCTTAGTCGGGTGCCCAGCGTGGCCTATGATGTTTTGTCACAAAGTCTGAATTTTCTGTTTATAGAATGCGGGCATACTTGCCCCTCGAACTGACCTGGACCCCTTATGCCTCGGCGCTTATTCAAACGGTACATGCCCGACCCCACCAGTATCAGGGAACACAAGTCATTACAGTTTCTTGGCACATTGCTGCATGATCCGAACCTCTGGCATCTGAATCGGCACTCAGTGGCACGCGCCATGGCGGTGGGTCTGTTCGCGGCTTTCATCCCGATCCCGTTGCAGATGCTCTTGGCGGCGGTACTGGCAATCACCGTGCGCGGCAATATGCCCATCGCCGTCAGCCTGGTCTGGCTGACCAACCCCATCACCATGCCGGTGGTGTTCCTTTGCACCTATATGACCGGCGCCTGGCTGATGAATGTCCCGCCGCGCAGCCTGCCCGATGACCTGACCTGGGAATGGATCAGCGGCCAGTTGAGCACGCTGTGGCAACCCTTCCTCTTGGGTTCGGTGGTATTGGGGCTGGTGTTGGGCGCCCTGGCCTATTGCCTGACCATGGGCTATTGGCGCTGGTGGGTCGCGCACCAATGGAAGAAGCGCAAACAGCGCCGCGCTTGAAGGTCAGTACAAGCACCGATACGCACGCCAATCGCTTTCAAAGCACGCATTCTCCATGCGTGATTATTCAAGATAACCCCGCCACAGCCAGTCGCCCCCGGGGCGCCAAATAGCCCGAAGATTGACGCCTGTCATTAATTTGCAAGATTCCAGACCGCGCAAATGGCTACACTGCGCAGGTGGCGCGGGCCGGATGCCGGCGTGGAAGATTGATATCAGTGTGGTAGCAGGAGAGTGGCGTGCTTAGAAGAATGGGGATAAAAGGCCGCGTACTGTTGCTGACCTTATTACCGACCAGCCTGATGGCGTTGTTGTTGGGGGGTTATTTCACCTGGATGCAGCTCTCGGAGTTGCAGGCCCAACTGCTGCAACGCGGCGAAATGATCGCCGAGCAGCTGGCGCCCCTGGTGGCCCCGGCCCTGAGCAGCAAGAACACCGACCTGCTGGAGCGTATTGCCACCCAATCCCTGGAGCAGCCCGACGTGCGCACCGTGGCGTTCCTCGCGCCGGACCGCACACCCCTCGCCCACGCCGGGCCGACCATGCTCAACCAACCGCCGGTCGGCAACAGTTCCCACCTGCTGCAGCGCACCGGCAACGACGCCACGCGTTACCTGCTGCCGGTATTTGGCCGCCATCGCAACCTCGCCGGCGACCTGATCCCCGATGAAGCCGACCGCCTGCTCGGCTGGGTCGAGGTGGAACTGTCCCACAACGGCATGTTGCTGCGCGGCTATCGCAGCCTGTTCGCCAGCCTGCTGCTGATTGCCATCGGCCTGATCTTCACCGCAGCCCTCGCCCTGCGCATCAGCCGAACGATCAATTCGCCGATTGGCCTGATCAAGCAAGCGGTCGCCCAACTCAAGGACGGCAACCTGGAAACCCGTCTGCCGGCACTCGGCAGCCAGGAGCTGGACCAACTCGCCTCCGGTATCAACCGCATGGCCGAAACCCTGCAAAACGCCCAGGAAGAATTGCAGCACAGCATCGACCAGGCCACCGAGGACGTGCGCCAGAACCTGGAAACCATCGAAATCCAGAACATCGAGCTGGACCTGGCGCGCAAGGAAGCCCTGGAGGCCAGCCGCATCAAGTCCGAATTCCTGGCGAACATGAGCCATGAAATCCGCACGCCACTCAACGGCATCCTCGGTTTTACCCACCTGCTGCAAAAAAGCGAGCTGACCCCGCGCCAGCTGGACTACCTGGGCACCATCGAAAAATCCGCCGACAACTTGCTGGGCATCATCAACGAGATCCTCGACTTCTCGAAGATCGAGGCCGGCAAACTGGTACTCGACAGCATCCCCTTCAACCTGCGGGATTTGCTGCAAGACACCCTCACCATTCTCGCCCCCGCTGCCCATGCCAAGCAGCTGGAACTGGTAAGCCTGGTCTACCGCGACACGCCGCTGGCGCTGGTGGGCGACCCGCTGCGGCTCAAGCAGATCCTGACCAACCTGATCAGCAATGCGATCAAGTTCACCCGCGAAGGCACCATCGTCGCCCGAGCGATGGTCGAGGACGAACAGGAAGACAACGTGCAACTGCGCATCAGCGTGCAGGACACCGGCATCGGCCTGTCCAGCCAGGATGTGCGCGCGTTGTTCCAGGCGTTCAGCCAAGCCGATAACTCACTGTCGCGCCAACCCGGCGGCACGGGGCTGGGCCTGGTGATTTCCAAGCGCCTGATCGAGCAAATGGGCGGCGAAATCGGCGTCGACAGCACGCCGGGCGAAGGCTCTGAGTTCTGGATCAGCCTGAACCTGCCCAAGACCCGCGACGACGTCGAAGACCTGCCCTGCGCGCCGCTGCTGGGCCATCGCGTGGCGGTGCTGGAAAATCACGAACTGGCGCGCCAGGCCCTGCAGCACCAATTGGAAGACTGCGGCCTGGAAGTCACGCCGTTCAATACCCTGGAAAGCCTGACCAACGGCATCACCAGCGCTCACCAGACCGAGCAGGCCATCGACCTGGCCGTACTCGGCGTCACCGCCAACGACATCCCGCCCGAGCGCCTCAACCAACATCTATGGGACCTCGAACACCTGGGCTGCAAGGTGCTGGTGCTCTGCCCCACCACCGAACAGATGCTGTTCAACGAGTCGGTGCCCAACCCCAACAGCCAGTTGCAGGCCAAGCCGGCGTGTACACGTAAGCTGCGCCGCGCCCTGTCCGACCTGATCAGCCCGCGCCCGTCGCGCAGTGAGCCGGGCGAGCCGCTGTCCAGCCGTGCGCCGCGTGTGCTGTGTGTCGACGACAATCCGGCGAACCTGCTGTTGGTGCAAACCCTGCTGGAAGACATGGGCGCGCAGGTCCGTGCAGTGGAAAGCGGCTACGCGGCCGTCGACGCGGTGAAACAGGACACCTTCGACCTGGTGCTGATGGACGTACAAATGCCCGGCATGGACGGGCGCCAGAGCACCGAGGCGATCCGCCAGTGGGAAAGCGAGCGCCATGGCACGCCGTTGCCGGTGGTCGCCCTCACCGCCCACGCCATGGCCAACGAAAAGCGTGCCTTGCTGCAAAGCGGTATGGACGATTACCTGACCAAACCCATCAGCGAACGGCAACTGGCCCAAGTGGTACTGAAATGGACCGGCCTGGCCCTGCGCAACCAAGTGCCGGAGCGCGCCGTCGAAGGCCTCGGCCCGGGCGTGCAATTGCCGGTGCTGGACCACGAGGAAGGCCTGCGCCTGGCCGCTGGCAAGACCGATCTGGCCGCCGACATGCTCGCCATGCTGCTGGCCTCCCTGGAAGCCGACCGGCAGGCCATTCAGGTCGCCCGCGACGCCAAAGACAACCTGGCCCTGATCGAGCGCGTCCACCGCCTGCACGGCGCCACCCGCTACTGTGGCGTGCCGCAACTGCGCGCCGCCTGCCAACGGGCCGAAACCCTGCTCAAGCAGGACGACGCCAAGGCCATGCACGCATTGGACGAACTGGACATGGCCATCGCCAGGCTGGCCAGTGAAGCGCGGGTCAGTGCCTGAGCCTGTTTTTATGGGCACTGATCAACTGATAAATGGCAGGGAGCATGTTTAATGCGCGTGATTCTTTTCAGCAGCCAAACCTATGACCGCGACAGCTTCCTCGGCGAGCCGCTACCAGAGGGCCTGGAACTGCAATTCCAACCCGCTCGGCTCAACCTCGACACCGTCGCCCTGGCCGAACACCACGAGGTGGTCTGCGCCTTTATCAACGATGACCTCAGTGCCCCGGTGCTGGAACACCTGGCCAAGGGCGGCACGCGGTTGATCGCGTTGCGTTCGGCCGGTTACAACCATGTGGACCTGCCTGCCGCCCAACGCCTGGGCCTGACCATCGTGCGTGTCCCGGCCTATTCGCCCCACGCGGTTGCCGAACATGCGGTGGCCCTGGTCCTCGCCCTCAACCGCCGCCTGCATCGCGCCTACAACCGCACCCGCGACGGCGATTTCAGCCTGCATGGCCTTACCGGTTTCGACCTGGTGGGCAAGACCGTCGGCGTGGTCGGCACCGGACAGATCGGCGCCACGTTCGCCAAGATCATGGCGGGCTTCGGCTGCCAGCTGCTCGCCTACGACCCCTTCCCCAATCCGCAGGTCCAGGCCCTCGGGGCGCGCTATGTAAGCCTGCCGGAGCTGTTGGCCCAGGCGCAGATCATCAGCCTGCACTGCCCGCTGACCGCCGACAGCAAGCACCTGATCAATGCGCGCTCCCTGGCGCAGATGCAGCCCGGCGCCATGCTGATCAACACCGGTCGCGGCGGCCTGGTCGACACGCCGGCGCTGATCGAAGCACTCAAGGACGGCCAACTCGGCTACCTGGGGCTGGATGTGTATGAGGAAGAAGCCCAGCTGTTTTTTGAGGACCGCTCGGACCTACCGTTGCAGGACGACGTACTCGCGCGCCTGCTGACCTTCCCCAACGTGATCATCACCGCGCACCAGGCGTTCCTCACCCGCGAGGCATTGGCGGCGATTGCCGGCACCACGTTGGCCAATATTGCGGCATGGGCCGATGGCCGGGCGCAGAACCTCGTCGAAGGATGATCTGCGGTCACATACCAGGGTCATGATGGGCCGGCACCCGTGATAGGATGCCGCGCCTATTTGGAGGATCCATGGCCGAACACGATTTCCGCTTCAGCTTGCTGAGCCCGCAACACACCCTGATCGAATGCCGCGCCCTGGTGCCGGGCCGTTACCAGGTCACCGGCAACGGTGGTTCGATCAAGCATGGCGACGTGCTGATCGTCACCCTTCGCGGCAGTAAAACCCTGTCGATGCGACTCACCGTCGAAGGTGACGCACGCTACTCCATCCGCCCGGCGGGCCAGTGGGTCGCCATGGCCCTGGGGCCGAAGTTCGGCGAGCTGGAGATTCACACCTGGAAGGTCAACTGCGACAGCTGCGACGCTGTGCTGGAGTTTGAATTCGCGGTGGAAACCAAGCTGACCAAAGAGCCGCTGCAACCGGCCGCCAACGCGCGCATTGCCGAGTTGGGCTGGGCCAGCGAAGGCGCCAAGCACCGTTGCCCGACATGCCAGCAGGCCGGGCAATGAAACGCCTGCTTCTGCTCGCCGCCGTCGGTGCGGCCCTGAGTGGCTGCGCTGGGGATGCAGTCAAGCTCAAGCAGGATCACAGCTACGTGGTGGAGTGGATTGGTGAGCGGCCGTTGATGGATTACGCGCACCTGACCGTCACCCTCGGCGCCGATGGACGTGCCTACGGCAATGGCGGCTGCAACCACTGGTTCGCGCCGTACACCGTCGAGGGCGAAAAGCTCAGCTTCGGCAAGATCGGCAGCACCCGCAAGCTCTGCGCCGAAGCCTTGATGGAGCAGGAACAGCGCTTCTTCCAGGCCCTGCAAGGCGTACAGCGCTGGGACATCTCGCCGATCGAGCAGACCCGCTTCTGGCCGGCAGATGGCAAGCCGATTCGCCTGTGGCTCGAAGAGGGCTGATTCCACCGATCTACAGGTGGGTGAGATCTAAATGTGGGAGGGGACAATACTCTAGCCGCGCAAGGCCTTGAGTTTGGCCAGCACCCCTTCCGCCGTCTGCTCACCCATCAACTGCTCGCGCACCTTGCCCTTGTCATCGATGATGTAGGTCACCGGCAACGCTTCGCTGCGCGGAATATCGAAGATCCCATCCGGGTTCTGTGCCAGCACGGTGAACTTGATCCCCAGCTTGTCGCTGGCTTCTTTCAGCTCTGCACCCTGCACATTGTCGAAGTTAACCCCGAACACCCCCACGCCCTGCCCCTTCAACTGTTCCGCCAGGGCGTTGAGCTCGGGGATTTCCGTACGGCACGGGCCACACCATTCCGCCCAGTAGTTGACCACCAGCCACTGTTTATCCAGGCGCTCGGCCGCGATTTTCTGGCCGTATTGGTCAACGCCGTAGTCATTGCCGCAGCCGCTGAGCAGCAGGGTTGTGATGATCGCCAATGCACCGATCAGTCGCCTTGTCATGGGGTAATCCTTCGCAAAAATGAACGTTGGTTGCGACCTATCGCCTCTTACGGTTTAAGGACGGGCCGCAGCGCAGGTAGAATACCCGCCACCTTACGCAAGATGCGACCCGCACATGACCGATCTGACGCTTTATCACAACCCGCGCTGCTCGAAATCCCGCGGTGCGCTCGAACTGCTGGAAGCCCGCGGCCTCGCCCCTACCGTGGTGCGCTACCTGGAAACCCCGCTGAATGCCGCGCAATTGAAGGCACTGCTGGCCAAGCTGGGCATCAGCGCCCGCCAACTGCTGCGCACCGGCGAAGACGAATACAAGGCCCTCAACCTGGCCGATGCCAGCCTCAGCGAAGCGCAACTGATTGCCGCCATCGCCGAACACCCCAAGCTGATGGAACGCCCGATCCTGGAAACCGCCGATAAAGCCATCATTGGCCGTCCGCCAGAGAACGTGCTGGAGATCCTGCCGTGACGTCGCCGTATGTGCTGGTGTTGTATTACAGCCGCAATGGCTCGGTGAGCGAAATGGCTCGGCAGATTGCCCGTGGTATCGAGCAAGGCGGGATGGAAGCGCGACTGCGCACCGTGCCGGCGATCTCCACCGAGTGCGAAGCCGTGGCGCCGAGCATCCCGGATGAAGGCGCGCTGTATGCCAGCCTCGATGACTTGAAGAACTGCTCGGGCCTGGCCCTGGGCAGCCCGACGCGCTTCGGCAACATGGCCGCGCCGTTGAAGTACTTCATCGACGGCACCAGCAACCTGTGGCTGACCGGCGCGCTCGTCGGCAAACCGGCCGGGGTGTTCACCTCCACCGCCAGCCTGCATGGAGGCCAGGAAACCACACTGATGTCGATGCTGTTGCCGTTGCTGCACCACGGCATGCTGATCACTGGCCTGCCCTACAGCGAACAGGCGCTTCTCGACACCCAGGGCGGCGGCACGCCGTATGGCGCCAGCCACCATGCCGGCCCGGATGGCAAACGCCTGCTCGATCCGCATGAAATCACCCTGTGCCGGGCCCTGGGCCTGCGCCTGGCCAAGACCGCCACGCTGCTGGAGAACGGCCGTGGCCAGGAAGCCTAAGGTTCTACCGCCGCAAGCGTGGCTGGAGCCACGGGTCAAGGCTGCACGCGCGTTAAGCCTGCTGGCGTTTTTCGGCCTGGTGGGTTTGTTATGCGGGTACTACCTGTTCGTCGCCGACCTGCACGGCGCGCGTCCGTGGGTGATCCTGCTGATCGAGCTGGTACCTCTGCTGGTGCTCACGCCGGGGATGATCATCGGCAGTGCGCGCGGGCATTCGTGGATGTGCTTTGTGGTGAACCTGTATTTCATCAAGGGCGCGCTGGCAGCGTATGACCCGAACCGGCAGTGGTTCGGGGTGCTGGAGATGCTGGCCAGCCTGGCAGTGTTTTGCACGGCGCTGCTGTATGTGCGCTGGCGGCACCAGTTGAACCGCCGGTTGGCTGCTGATTGACAGACCGTATCGCCGGCAAGCCGGCGATGGCATCACCCCAGTCTCAATGATTGACCGTATACGCCAGCATCATCGACAGCTGGCACATCGGCCGCCCACTCTCTGCATGCCACTGGTTGAACGCGGCCTGCACCGTCGCCAAGTCGCGCAGGCTGGTGGGTGCCTTGTCGACGATCTTCTGCGCATTCAAGGCCGCCACCACGTCATAGCTCGGCACAAACGTATCCTTGCCGACCATGCGCAGGAAGCGCGGCGCGGACAACCCGCCCAACTGGTGCCCGTGCTTGCTCAGGTACTTCCACAGCCCAACGATATCGGTCACCGGCCAGTCGGCGATAAACGCGCCAAAGCTGCCTTTTTCCTGCTCGATATCCAGGATCATCTGCGCATTGCGCGGCACGCTCTTGAGCTTGCCCAAGTGGCGGATGATGCGCGTGTCCTGCATCAGCCGCTCCAGATGCTCAGCGCCCATCAGCACGACTTTTTCCGGGTCGAAGCCAAAGAACACTTGCTCGAACGCCGGCCACTTGGCATCCACCACGCTGTGTTTCAAGCCGGCGCGAAACACGCGCAGCGCCAAGGTCGACAGGTAGCGATCATCACTGATCTTGCGCAACTGCGCGGGAGTCTTGGGCACCGGCAGGTGGGCGTCCAGCTCGGCCGCTGAACCGAAGCGGTTCAGACAGTATTCGTGCAGCCACTTGTAATCACGCATGCCCTCTCCTGCTGTTGAATGCTGGCAATTGAATTGAAAACGGCGCCCGCAAGCGCCGTGTGTCAGAGCGTTGAATGGGCTCAGAGGTTCACAACATTGACGAAGCGCGACGCGGCGGTCTCATCGATTTTCAGGCTGGTGAAGTCGAACAGGTTGCGGTCGGCCAATTGCGATGGCTGCACGTTCTGCAGGCTGCGGAAGATACTTTCGGTACGCCCTGGCGTCTTGCGTTCCCACTCCACCAGCATTTCCTTGACCACCTGGCGCTGCAGGTTTTCCTGGGAGCCGCACAGGTTGCACGGGATGATCGGGAATTGCTTGAGGTCGGAGTAGGCCTGGATGTCCTTCTCGTTGCAATACGCCAGCGGGCGGATCACCACGTTGCGCCCGTCATCGGCGCGCAGCTTGGGCGGCATGGCCTTGAGCGAGCCGTTGAAGAACATATTGAGGAAGAAGGTCTCGACGATATCGTCGCGGTGGTGACCCAGGGCCATCTTGGTCGCACCGATCTCATCGGCAAAGGTGTAGAGCGTGCCACGGCGCAGGCGTGAGCACAGCGAGCAGGTGGTCTTGCCTTCAGGCACCAGTTCCTTGACCACCGAGTAGGTGTCTTTTTCGACGATGTGGTACTCGACGCCCAGCGCCTTGAGGTAGGCCGGCAGCACGTGCTCGGGGAAGCCCGGTTGTTTCTGGTCCATGTTGACGGCAACGATCTCGAACTTGATCGGCGCGACCTTTTGCAGGTGCAGCAGCACGTCGAGCATGGTGTAGCTGTCTTTGCCGCCGGAGAGGCAGACCATGACCTTGTCGCCATCCTCGATCATGTTGAAGTCGGCGACTGCCTCACCGGCCAAGCGGCGCAGGCGTTTTTGCAGTTTATTCTGGTTGACCGTAAGAGTGCCCATGGCGCTTGGATCCGCTAGAGGTGTGTGACGAAAAGCCGGGTATTTTACGCAAAAAAAACAGCTAAAGGGCTAACAGTAAAAGACCCCGCCGCGATTAGGACCCATGTTTACAGCGCAATTTGCTCTAAAGGCCCTACAGTTATTCCGGTCATCACTTCCTATACTGCGATTAGAGGTCGCACACAGATATCCAGACCTTTGTGGCCATTTGGCCCGTAGGCGCTCCGATGGGGGGCGATGGTAATAACGACAGGAGTGACTGGCATGATCCATCACGTCGTGGGGCTGTTTACCCATCCCGACCAGGAATGGCGGGAAATTCGTGGCGATAAAGAAGAAAGCATCGGCCACATGTACCTCACTCACACCCTGATTCTCGCGGCGATCCCCGCCGTATCCGCTTTTATCGGTACCACCCAGGTCGGCTGGGTCATCGGCAACCGCTCACCGGTCATGCTGACCCAGGAAAGTGCGCTGTGGATGACTCTCATGTCCTACGCGGCCATGCTCGGCGGCGTGGCGGTGATGGGCGCGTTCATCCACTGGATGGCCCGCACCTACGACGCCAACCCCAGCATGGCGCGGTGCGTGGCGTTTGCCACCTATACCGCGACCCCCCTGTTTATCGGCGGGCTGGCGGCGCTCTACCCGCATATGTGGCTGGGCATGGTGGTGGGCACTGCGGCGATTTGCTACACGGTGTACCTGCTGTATGTCGGCGTACCGACCTTCATGAGCATCGACCCGGATGAAGGCTTCCTGTTTTCCAGCTCGATACTGGCCGTAGGACTGGTGGTGCTGGTGGCGATCATGGCGTTTACCGTGATTGTCTGGGGGCTGGGCGTAGGACCCATCTACACCAACTAACCCGTTCAATCGTGAAGGCAGGGCCACCGCAAGGTGGCCTTTTACGTTATGCATGACCATTCGGCGCCTGACAGATTCGGAAACACAGCGCTTTGCGGCATACTGGACGCCTCTGGAGATATGTACAGCATGCCCGAGCAACTCAATACCCGCGTCGAAGATTGTTTCCTGCAAGCCGAATCCTTTTTCAAACGAAGCTTCAAACGCCCCCAGGTCAGCCTCAAGCTGCGGGGCCAAAAGGCCGGTGTCGCGCATTTGCACGAGAACCTGCTGCGCTTCAACCCACAGTTGTACCGAGAAAACAGCCAACACTTCCTGAAACAGACCGTGGCCCATGAGGTGGCGCACCTGATCGCCCACCAATTGTTTGGCGAGCGCATTCAGCCCCATGGCGAGGAATGGCAACTGATCATGCGTGGGGTTTACGAACTGCCGCCGGACCGTTGCCACACCTATGCCGTGAAGCGTCGCCAGGTGACCCGCTATATCTACCGTTGCCCGTGTGCCGACAGCGACTTCCCGTTTTCGTCGCAGCGCCATGGCATGGTGGCTCAGGGGCGACGGTACCTGTGTCGGCGCTGTCGGCAGACATTGGTATTTACCGGCGAAACCCGGGTGGAATAAAGGCCTCATCGGGAGCAAGCCCCCTCCCACATTTTGATCGTATTCACAGGCCTGAATGTGGGAGGCGGCTTGCTCCCGATAGCGTCCGCCCAGCCACTACATAATCACCTTGGAGCTGCGCAGCTCGCTGATGCGCTGCGGGCTCAAGCCCAGCTCCGCCAACACTTCATCACTGTGCGCGCCCACGGCGACGCCAATGTGCCGGGGCGCTGGCAACCCTTCCGAAAACTTCAACGGGCAGGCAATCTGCGCCTGGCTCGAACCATCGCCCCTGGGCACCTGGCTGACCAGCGCCCGCGCCTTTAACTGCGGATGGGCCACGGCTTCGCTCAGCGTCAGTACAGGCTCCACGCAGGCATCCACCCCGGCAAACAGCTCGCACAATTGCTCGAAACTGCGCTTCTCGAACTCCACCTGCAAGGCCTGCTTAAGCGCCAGCTGCTGCTCAGGCTTCAAGCCCTGCGCGGCCAGTTCCGGGCGCCCCAACGCTTCACACAATCGCTGCATGAAGGCCGGCTCCAGACTGCCCACTGACATCCAGCGCCCGTCCCGAGAGCGGTAGTAGTCGTAGAAACTGCCACCATTGAGCACATGGCCCTCCCATTCCGGCTCGACCCCGCAGGCCAGGTAACCCGCACCGGCCATGGCATTCAGGCTGAACGAGCAATCGGTCATGCTGACATCCAGGTATTGGCCGACCCCGCTCTGCTGCCGGGAAATGACGGCAGCGAGAAGCCCCACCACCGCATGCAGCGAACCGCCGCCCACGTCCGCCAACTGCACGCCCAACGGTAATGGCCCGCTGTCCTGGCGCCCGGTGTAACTGGCCACCCCGGCCAGTGCCAGGTAGTTGATGTCATGCCCGGCGCGGTCCTTGTAAGGGCCGGTCTGGCCGTAACCGGTGATCGACACATAAATCAGCCGCGGGTTGATCGCCTTCAGCGCCTCGTAACCCAGGCCCAGGCGCTCCATCACTCCGGGGCGAAATTGTTCGAGGACAATGTCGTAGTCCTTGACCAGTTCGCGGACGATCTCCAGCGCTTCGGCCTGCTTCAAATCCAGCGCCAGGCTGCGTTTGTTGCGGTTGAGATAGGCATGGCTGGCCGAAGTCCCCTGGTCATGGGGTGGCAATACACGCAACAGGTCCATGCGCGTCGGCGATTCGATGCGCAGCACCTCAGCGCCCATGTCCGCCAGCATCAACGATGCAAACGGGCCAGGCAGCAAGGTGGAAAAATCCAACACTTTGAGGGACGCCAAGGGGCCTGACATGGGAACTCCATTTGGGTTTTGAATGCCAACAGACTAGGCAGCCTGGCGCCTACCGGCAATCGTCAGAACGATCATCGAGAGTGACTGTTTTGATCGCGGCGGGCTTTTTCGCGGCAGCGGCCTTATCATTGCCCCACGTTTGCTTGCAGAGTGTTCCATGAAGTTTGCGATTGCAGTGTTTTCCGCCGCCCACGCGCCCTCCTCGCGCCGCGCCCTGCTGTTTGCCCAGGCGGCGTTGGCCGGCGGGCATGAGATTGTGCGGCTGTTCTTCTATCAGGATGGCATCTACAACGCCTCCAACACCCTCGTTACGCCCCAGGATGAGCAGGACATCGCCCGCCAATGGCGCGAGTTTGTCAGCACGCATCAGCTGGACGGCGTGGTGTGCATCGCCGCCGCCTTGCGTCGCGGCGTGCTGAACACGGAGGAAGCCACACGCTATCAACGCAGCGCAGTCAATCTGGATGCGCCCTGGGCGTTGTCGGGCCTGGGGCAATTGCACGACGCCGCCCAGGCTGCCGACCGCCTGATCTGTTTTGGAGGGCCGTGACATGTCCAAATCCTTATTGGTGATCAGCCGCCAGGCGCCCTGGTCCGGGCCGAGCGCGCGCGAAGCGCTGGATATCGTGCTGGCCGGAGGCGCATTCGATCTGCCGATCGGCGTGCTGTTCATGGATGACGGCGTGTTCCAACTGGCGCCGCACCAGGATGCCAAGGCCGTGCAGCAAAAGGACCTCAGCGCTAACTTGCAGGCGTTGGGCCTGTTCGGCATCGATGACGTGTTCGCCTGCAGCCATAGCCTGGGTGAGCGCGGGCTGACGCAGCTGGCCAATGCCCAGTCGCTGGACAGCGAAGCGATCGCCAAGCTGATTGACCGTTACGACCAGGTGATGACCCTCTGATGTCGACTCTACATGTGGTTTCCCACTCCCCGTTTACCGATAGCCGCCTCGACAGTTGCCTGCGTATCTGTGGCGCCGAAGACGCGATCCTGCTCTGCGGCGATGGCGCCTATGGGCTGCATAACGCGGCCCTGCACACCAAGGGCATAAAGGTTTTTGTGCTGGCCGAAGACATGCAGGCGCGCAATCTGCCGCTGCCGGATTGGGCCGACAGCGTGGACTACCCGGGTTTCGTGCAGCTGTCGCTCGACTACAGCAAGGTCAACACCTGGCTATGAACACCCTGACCATAGGCGCGCGCACCCTGGACCTGGACAAGGACGGTTACCTCGTCGACCTGAATGAATGGTCCGATGAGGTGGCCAATGCCCTGGCCGCCGTCGAAGGCCTGGAATTGACCGCAGATCATTGGCAGATCCTCGAACTGCTGCGCCAGTTCTATGCCGAATTCCAGCTGTCCCCTGCCACGCGGCCGCTGATCAAGTACACGGCCTTGAAGCTGGGCCCGGAAAAGGGCAACAGCTTGCACCTCAACAGACTGTTCAACGGCACTCCCGCCAAACTCGCCGCCAAGCTGGCGGGCCTGCCCAGACCGACGAATTGCTTATGACCGACTTCGCCCCGCTGACCCTTGAAACCCCTGCCGAGCATCCGTTTGCGCAGTTCGTGCGCATCCTGGGCAAAGGCAAGCGCGGCGCGCGCAACCTCACCCGCGACGAGGCCCGCGAAGCCATGGGCATGCTGCTCGACGAAAAAGTCGAAGACACCCAGCTCGGCGCCTTCCTGATGCTGCTGCGCCACAAGGAAGAAAGCCCGGAAGAACTCGCCGGTTTTACCGAAGCCGTGCGCGAACGCCTGGACGCCCCGGCACTGAATGTGGATGTCGACTGGCCGACCTACGCCGGCAAGAAACGCCATCTGCCGTGGTTCCTGCTGGCGGCCAAGTGCCTGGCGCAAAATGGCGTGCGCATTCTCATGCACGGCGGCGGCGCACACACGGCGGGCCGGCTGTACACCGAACAATTGCTGCAAACCCTGCACATCCCGCTGTGCCGTAATTGGCAGCAGGTCGGGACCGCGTTTGAACAAGGCAACCTGACGTTTATCCCGCTGGGCGATTGGGCGCCGCAACTGCAACGCATGATCGACCTGCGCAACACCCTGGGCCTGCGCTCGCCGATCCACTCCCTGGCGCGCCTGCTCAATCCGCTGAATGCGCGCTGCGGCCTGCAAAGCATTTTCCACCCTGGTTACCAGGGCGTGCACCGCGATGCCAGCGGCCTGCTTGGCGACCATGTGATTGTGGTGAAGGGCGACGGCGGCGAAGTCGAGATCAACCCCGATACGATCAGCCACCTCTACGGCACCACCGGTGGCGAAAGCTGGGATGAAGAATGGCCCGCCCTCTCCGACCAGCGTCACGTCAAGCCGGCAACCCTGGAGCCTGAACACTTGAAGGCCGTGTGGCGCGGCGACGTAGAGGACAGCTACCCGCAACTGGCGCTGATCGCCACCATGGCCCTGGCCTTGCGCGGCCTTGGCCACCCACGGGAGCAGGCATTCGAATTGGCCCGGCAATACTGGGATGCACGGGACAAATCGATTTAATCGATCATTCCCGCCCGGTCTTTGCGCTTTTAGTTCGAACTCATCCCTTTAGACTGGGCTCCAACGCTTATTAGCCAAGGAGCCAGTCATGGGTTTGCTGATCGAAGGACACTGGAAAGACCAGTGGTACGAAAGTAGCGCAGATGGCGCTTTCCAGCGGGAACAGGCACAGCGCCGCCACTGGGTGACCGCCGATGGCCAGCCTGGGCCCAGCGGCGAAGGCGGCTTCAAGCCCGAGGCCGGTCGTTATCACCTCTACGTGTCCCTGGCCTGTCCATGGGCCCATCGCACCCTGATCCTGCGCAAGCTCAAGGGCCTGGAAAGCTTGATCGACGTGTCCGTGGTCAGTTGGCTGATGCTGGAAAACGGCTGGACCTTCGACAAGGCCCACGGCTCCACCGGCGATAAGCTCGATGGTTTCGAATTCATGCACCAGCGCTATACCGCCGACACCGCCGACTACACCGGCCGCGTCACCGTGCCGGTGCTGTGGGACAAGCAGCTCAATCGCATCGTCAGCAATGAATCGGCGGAGATCATCCGCATGTTCAACAGCGCGTTCAACGGGCTGACCGGCAACACCCTGGACTTCTACCCCGAGCCGCTGCGCGCGACCATCGATGGGCTGAACGAGCGGATCTACCCGGCCGTGAACAATGGCGTATACCGCGCAGGCTTTGCCACCTCACAAAAAGCCTATGAAAGCGCGTTTGATGATGTGTTTGCCGAACTGGATCACCTCGAGCAGCACTTGGGCGACCATCGCTATCTGGCCGGCGAGTACCTGACCGAGGCGGATGTGCGTTTGTTCACCACGCTGATTCGTTTTGACGCGGTGTATTACAGCCACTTCAAATGCAATCTGCGGCGGATTGCCGATTATCCGAACTTGTCGAACTGGTTGAGGGAGATGTATCAGTGGCCGGGCGTGGCCGAGACGGTGGATTTCGAGCATATCAAGGGGCATTACTATGCGAGCCACCGCACCATCAACCCGACGGGGATTGTGCCGAAGGGGCCGTTGCAGGCGTTTGATGCCGGGCATGATCGAGCGCGACTAACCAGCAAAGGCATTTGGAGCTGATACAAAACCCGTAGGAGCAAGCTTGCTCGCGAATAACTCAAAAACACCGCGTGCATTCAGGATGGGCGCGTTATCGTTGACGATTTTCGCGAGCAAGCTCGTTCCTACAGTCGATGTGTGCGCAGGTGCTCAGACTTGTGACTGGGCGCCTTCAAACCACTTCAGCTTCTCGCGCAACACCACCACCTCACCGACGATCACCAGTGTCGGCGCATGCACTTCATGCTCCGCCACCATGCGCGGCAAGTCTGCCAGGGTGCCGGTAAACACGCGCTGGTTGGACGTGGTGCCCTGCTGGATCAACGCCGCCGGGGTATCCGCCGCACGACCATGCTTGATCAGTTGCTCACAGATGATCGGCAAGCCAATCAAGCCCATGTAGAACACCAAGGTCTGCGACGGCCCTACCAGGTCACTCCAAGGCAGGTCCGACGTCCCATTCTTCAAGTGCCCGGTAATAAAGCGTACCGACTGCGCATAGTCGCGATGGGTCAGCGGAATCCCGGCGTACGCCGCGCAACCACTGGCTGCGGTGATCCCCGGCACCACCTGGAACGGGATGCCATGGGCCGCCAGTTCCTCGATTTCTTCACCGCCACGGCCAAAGATGAACGGATCGCCACCCTTGAGGCGCAGCACGCGCTTGCCTTGCTTGGCCAGGTCCACCAGTTGCTGGTTGATCTGGTCTTGCGGCACGGCGTGGTCAGCGCGGCGTTTACCGACGTAGATGCGCTCGGCATCACGACGGCACAGTTCCAGAATCGCCGGCGCCACCAAACGGTCGTACAGCACCACGTCGGCTTGCTGCATCAGGCGCAGCGCACGGAAGGTCAGCAGGTCCGGGTCGCCCGGGCCAGCCCCTACCAGATACACCTCGCCCGGCGCATAAGGCGGCGCGCCGTTGACCTTTTCGATCAACAGACGCTCAGCCTCATCGCCCTGCCCGGCCAACTGACGGTCGGCAATCGGGCCCTGGAATACTTCTTCCCAGAACGCCCGACGCTGCTGCACATCCGGGTACAAACCTTTGACCTGGGCACGAAACCGCGCCGCCAGCCCGGCCAACTGGCCGTAGGTGGACGGAATCCAGGTTTCCAGCTTGGCGCGGATCAAGCGCGCCAGCACCGGCGCATCGCCGCCGCTGGACACCGCGATCACCAAGGGCGAACGGTCGACGATCGCCGGGAAGATCACGCTGCACAAGGCCGGCGCGTCCACCACATTGACCGGTACGCAACGACGCTTGGCGTCACTGGACACTTGCGCGTTTAGTGGCTCGTCGTCGGTCGCCGCGATAATCAGGGTGCAGCCTTCAAGGTCGGCCTCCTGATAACCGCGCAGAATCATTTCCCCGCCACTGCCCTGCACCAACTCACGCAACTGGTCTTCGATCTGGGGAGCAACCACCCGCAGCACTGCGCCGGCGTCAGCCAGCAGGCGGGATTTGCGCAAGGCAATCTCCCCCCCACCGACGACCAACACACGACTGCCGCGCAGGTTATGAAACAGCGGCAGAAATTCCATTTAGCGGATGACCTCAACGCCCGCCATGTACGGCTTGAGCACTTCAGGTACACGGATCGAACCGTCAGCCTGCTGGTAGTTTTCCAGCACGGCCACCAGGGTACGACCTACAGCCAGGCCCGAACCGTTGAGGGTGTGCACCAGCTCCGGCTTGCCGGTTTCCGGGTTACGGAAACGCGCCTGCATGCGCCGGGCCTGGAAATCACCGCAGTTGGAGCACGAGGAAATCTCGCGGTATTTGTCCTGGCTGGGTACCCACACTTCGAGGTCGTAGGTCTTCACGGCGCTGAAGCCCATGTCGCCGGTGCACAGCGCCAGGACGCGGTACGGCAGCTCCAGCAGTTGCAGGACGCGTTCGGCGTTGGCGGTCAGGCCTTCCAGGGCTTCCATGGAGGTCGACGGCTCAACCACTTGCACCATCTCGACCTTGTCGAACTGGTGCTGGCGGATCATGCCGCGGGTGTCACGACCCGAGGCGCCGGCTTCACTGCGGAAGCACGGGCTGTGGGCGACGAACTTGAGCGGCAGTTGCTTGGCATCGAGGATCTCGCCGGCAACGATATTGGTCAGCGACACTTCGGCGGTCGGGATCAGGTACAGATCGGCTTCGCCATCGCGGCTGATCTTGAACAGGTCCTCCTCGAACTTCGGCAGCTGGCTGGTGCCCATCAGCGCCGGCGCCTGTACCAGGTACGGGGTGTAAGCCTCTTCGTAACCGTGCTCGCCGGTGTGCAGGTTGATCATGAACTGCGCCAGGGCACGGTGCATGCGTGCGATCGGGCCGCGCAGCAAGGCAAAGCGCGCACCGGACATCTTGGCGGCGGTTTCGAAATCCAGGCCACCGGTCAATTCGCCCAGGGCGACGTGGTCCTTGATCTCGAAATCAAAGGCGGTTGGCGTGCCCCAGCGACGCACTTCGACGTTGCCGTCTTCGTCTTCGCCAATCGGCACGGACTCGTGCGGCAGGTTGGGAATACCCAGCAGGATCGAATCCAGCTCGGACTGAATGCCTTCCAGCTCGACCTTGCCGTCGGACAGCTCGGTGCCCATGCGCTCGACGTCCGCCATCAACGGCGCGATGTCTTCGCCACGTTGCTTGGCCTGACCGATGGATTTGGAACGCGCATTCCGCTCAGCCTGCAGTGCTTCGGTGCGGGTCTGGACGGTCTTGCGCTGTTCTTCCAGCGCTTCGATGCGCGCAACATCCAAGGCAAAGCCACGGGATGCCAGGCGGTCCGCTACGTCCTGAAGGTTGCTACGTAACAGTTTGGAATCGAGCATGTCGGTCTCTCGTTTATCAAAGTTTGGTCAAGGACAGGCCGGCCCAGGTGGCGAGCAGCCCGCCGAACACGCTGATGCCGAGGTACCCGAAGGCGACCAGGGCCTGCCCGCTTTCCAGCAAGCGCAGCGTATCCAGTGAAAAGGATGAAAAGGTCGTCAGACCGCCTACAAAGCCGACAATCAAGCCAGCGCGAATTTCAATCGGTACTTCCGGGCGCAACAGGAACCAGCCGTACAACAACCCGATGATCAGGCAACCCACCAGGTTGACCGCCAGGGTCGCCGCATAAAAATGCTTCGGCCAATTGGCGCTCACCCACGTACCGGTGGCGAAACGCAATAATGTACCAGCGATGCCCGCTGCGGACACGGCAAGAATCGTCTTGAACACTACTTTCTCCGCTGTTTGGGGCTAAGACGGTCGAGTTGGGCGAGGTGATTGAGCTTTTCACCGATCTTCAGCTCCAGGCCACGGGGCACAGGCTGGTAGAACGGCTGCGGCTCAAGCTCATCGGGGAAATAGTCTTCACCGGCGGCATAGGCGTCCGGCTCATCATGGGCATAGCGGTATTCATCACCGTAGCCCAGTTGTTTCATCAACTTGGTCGGCGCATTGCGCAGGTGCAGCGGCACTTCGAGGGAGCCGTGTTCGGCAGCCGCGCGCAGGGCGGACTTGAAGCCCATGTACACCGCGTTGCTTTTCGGTGCGCAGGCCAGGTACGTGATGGCCTGCGCCACCGCCAGCTCACCTTCCGGGCTGCCGAGGCGCTCCTGCACTTCCCAGGCCGCCAGGCATAGGCTCAAGGCACGCGGGTCGGCGTTGCCGATGTCTTCACTGGCCATGCGCACCACGCGGCGGGCCAGGTACAGCGGGTCGCAGCCGCCGTCGATCATGCGCGCAAACCAATACAGCGCGCCGTCCGGGTTGGAGCCACGCACGGATTTGTGCAGCGCCGAAATCTGGTCGTAGAAGGCTTCACCGCCTTTGTCGAAACGCCGACGCGTGTCGCCAAGCAGGCTTTGCAGCAGGTCGACGCCAATCTCGCTGCCGTCTTCGGCCAGGTCGGAGGCGTTCTCCAGCAGGTTGAGAAAGCGCCGGCCATCACCGTCGGCGGCGCTTAGCAGAATCTTGAAGCCTTCATCGCTGAGGCTCAGTTGGCGCTTGCCCAGGCCCTTGTCTTCGCTCAGGGCACGGTGCAACAGCTTTTGCATCGCGGCTTCGTCCAGGCTTTTAAGCACATAGACCCGCGCACGCGAGAGCAAGGCGTTGTTCAGTTCGAAGGAAGGGTTTTCGGTGGTGGCACCGATAAAAATCAACGTGCCATCTTCGACATAGGGCAGGAACGCATCCTGCTGCGACTTGTTGAAGCGATGCACTTCGTCGACAAACAGGATGGTGCGCTTGCCGTATTGCCCGGCCTGCTGCTTGGCCACCTCGACGGCCTGGCGGATCTCCTTGACCCCGGCCAACACGGCCGAGACCGTTTCGAAGTGCGCATCCGAGACTTTTGCCAGCAACCGCGCCAGGGTGGTCTTACCCACGCCCGGCGGCCCCCAGAAAATCATCGAGTGCAGTGCACCCTGCTCCAGGGCTTCGCGCAACGGCTTGCCGCGAGCGAGCAGGTGTTCCTGACCGACGTACTCATCCAGATTGGTCGAGCGCAAGCGCGCGGCCAAAGGCTGGGCAATCGGGTCACTTCGAAACAGATCCATGGGCAGCGTTTGAAACCTCTGGGCAGTTTATTCCTGGATCACGTCGGCACCCTTGGGGATGTCAAACTTGAACTTGGACGCCGGTACCGGCTGGTTGGCCTTGACCCCGGAGAACAGGATATCGGTGCGCTGGCCGACGCTGTCGACCAGGCGCATGTTATTGATCACGCCGTTGCCGAACGACAGGGACAACGTGTCAAACAGCGTGTCCTTGGATTTCGGCTTGAGGGTGAACTCGATCACGTTGCTGGTTTGCTTGGAGGTGATGTCGAAGCTGTCGTTGATTTTCGACACGTCGCCCGAGAGCAGCAGCGCCGGGGTCTGGTTCAGGCGCGGGTCCAGCTTCTTGATGGTCGCCTGCTCCAGGTCCGGGTCCCACAGGGTGACTTTCTGGCCGTCCGAGACGATGGTCTGCTCGGCCTTGCCTTCGGTGTGCCAGTAGAACAGCCCTGGGCGCTGCACGGCCATCTCGCCAGCGGTTTCCTGCAACTGGGTACCACCGGCATCCAGCGTGAGCTGGGAAAAGCGCGCGGTCAGGGTCTGGGATTTGTCCAACAGGTTTTTCAGGCTGGCGACGGAGGCCGGGTCAGCGTGGGCCGAAACAGCGGTCAAGGCCAGTGCCGGCAACAACAGCATGCGGATAAGACGCATGGGAGTCCTCATTGAGTCGTAAGGGCGCGCCGCGTGCTGCCACGCGGCACGGAATCAGTCGCGCGCCTGCCCAGGAGCAAGGACTTCGCGCGAGCCGTTGGTGTTCATTGCAGTGACGACGCCAGCGTTTTCCATGGCTTCGATCATGCGCGCGGCGCGGTTGTAGCCGATCTTCAGCTTGCGCTGCACCGCAGAAATCGAGGCGCGGCGGCTTTCCAGCACGAACGCCACGGCTTCGTCGTACAGCGCGTCGGTTTCGGCATCATCGTCGCCACCGCTGCTGCCGCCGTCGAAGCCGCTGCCGGCCTCTTCGACACCAGCAAGGATGTCGTCGTTGTACTCAGGCGCGCCGCGCAGCTTCCAGGCTTCCACCACACGGTGCACTTCATCGTCGGACACGAAGGCGCCGTGAACCCGGATCGGCAGGCTGGTACCTGGCGGCATATAGAGCATGTCGCCGTGACCCAGCAGTTGCTCGGCGCCGCCCTGGTCGATGATGGTCCGTGAGTCGATCTTGCTCGACACCTGGAACGCCATGCGGGTCGGGATGTTGGCCTTGATCAGGCCGGTGATCACGTCCACCGACGGACGCTGGGTGGCAAGGATCAAGTGAATACCGGCAGCACGGGCCTTCTGGGCGATACGCGCGATCAGTTCTTCGACCTTCTTGCCGACGATCATCATCATGTCGGCAAATTCGTCGACCACCACCACGATGGTTGGCAGCTTGCTCAACAGCGGCGCTTCGTCGTGAATGCTTTCGCGCTTGTAAAGCGGGTCGCTCAGCGGCGTGCCAGCGTCCTGGGCTTCCTTGACCTTGGCATTGAAGCCCGACAGGTTACGCACGCCCATCTTCGCCATCAGCTTGTAGCGACGTTCCATCTCGGCAACGCTCCAACGCAGGGCGTTGGCGGCGTCCTTCATGTCGGTGACCACCGGGCACAGCAGGTGCGGAATGCCTTCGTAGATCGACAGCTCGAGCATCTTCGGGTCGATCATGATCAGCTTGGCGTCTTCCGGGCCGGACTTGAACAGGATCGACAGGATCATTGCGTTCACGCCCACCGATTTACCCGAACCGGTGGTACCGGCCACGAGCAGGTGAGGCATTTTTGCGAGGTCGGTGATCACCGGTTTGCCGCCGATATCGTGGCCCAGGGCCAGGGTGACTGGCGACTTGAAGTTGTCGTATTCGGGCGTCGACAGCACTTCGGAGAAGCGCACGATCTGGCGGTCTTCGTTGGGAATCTCGATACCGACGGTGGTCTTGCCGGGAATCACTTCCACCACGCGCACGCTGGTCACGGCCAGTGAGCGGGCCAAGTCTTTGGCCAGATTGGAAATGCGGCTGACTTTTACACCCGCGGCCGGCTGGATTTCGTAACGGGTAATCACCGGGCCGGGGTGGATCGAGTCCACCGACACTTCGACGCCGAATTCCTTGAGTTTGATTTCCAGCAGATGGCCGACGGCCGCCAGGGACTCAGGGGAATAGTTGAGTTGTTTCTTCTCGGCCGGGTCGAGGATCGAGATCGGCGGCAAGGTGCCTTCCACGGCGCTGTCGACAAACAACGGCGCCTGTTTCTCTTTCTGCACACGATGGCTCGGCTCGGCAGGCTTGGGCGGCGCAGGGGCGATCACCGGCGGCACCTGCTTCTCGCGGTCCGACATGTGCTTGCTCAGGGCCTGCTCGCGCTCGATCAGACGCTCCTTGACCTTGGCCTGCTCACGGCGGTCCGGCGTGCTGGGCGCCACCACTTCGTTGACGCGGGTGTCCACCTCGCGCAACTGGGCGACCATGCGCTTGCGTTCGACCCGTGCGGCCCACCAGCGATTGGCTGCACCCTGGAACAGCTCCAGCAGGTCGAGGGTGATCTTGCCGGTCACGTCCATCACCTTGAACCACGAAAGGTCGGTGAACACCGTGAGGCCGAACAGGAACAGCGCGATAAACATCAAGGTGCTGCCCTGGATATTCAGGGTCTTGCGCGCCAGGTCCCCAAGGCTCTCACCCAGCGCCCCACCCGCGCCCGCCGGCAGGCCGGTGGGTGCGTGAAAATGAATATGCGCCAGGGCGGCACCCGACAGCACCAGGAATACCAGGCCGATCAGGCGCCACGAGAACAGCCAGCCGCTCCACTGCCACGGCTCATGACGCTGGCGGAAGATCTGCCAGGTCTTGATCGCCAGCAGCAAAGGGAAAATGTAAGCGAAGTAACCCAGCACCATGAACAGGATATCGGCGCTGTAGGAACCGGCAGGCCCACCGAAGTTCTGCACGTCTTCGATCTTGCTGTTGTGACTCCAGCCCGGATCGTCCTTGCCATAGGTGAGCAAGGCCATCATCAGGAACAGGCACAGCGCGCCGATAGCGATCAGCGCGCCTTCCTTGAGTCGATAATGCAGGTGCTGGCGCCAGGCCGGCACGACTGCTGCTTTAGGTGTTGCGGCGGATTTCTTCAAAACGGGTCTTTTCCTGCGCCTGTTAGCGCGTCCATCTGTTGAATAAGTGCAAATACTGCCCAATCCGAGCAGCTGAAAAATGAACGAACGTCGTGGAATCTACTTTTAACACTGGGCGATTGCTGGATGAAATGGCGATAACGCCACAATGGCCGCATTGTACGGGTTTGTGTTCCTGTTGCCACGCCACTTGGCTTTCTTCAAGCAGCATAGCCAATTGTGTGTCACAACATGTTCAATTTGAGCATGCATTGTCTTTGCTGACAAAGGCTTATGAGCTGTTTTTACCAATCCAGGCAAGCTTGGCAAATGGCCTGCATGGGCCAGACCCGAATACGACCACACCCCTGGCATAGAGTTGCAGAAACACCCGCTCACGCTAATGCACGCCAACGGCCGATTCGGGCTGGCCCCACGGCGCTGCGTCGACAATAATCACACCCTTGGGGCAGACGACCCGCCTGCCACTCCCCTCCCCTTCCGTAAGCCTGGATGCCATGCTGACCTGGTTACAACGCGACTCACTGAGATTCCCCCCGCTGGCCAAGGCCATGCGCGAACCCAATGGCCTGCTCGCCGCCGGTGGCGACCTGTCGGCCGAGCGACTGGTGCAAGCCTATCGCCACGGCTGCTTCCCCTGGTTCTCGGAGGGCCAGCCGATCCTCTGGTGGTCGCCGGATCCGCGTACCGTGATATTCCCTGACGAACTGCATGTCTCGCGCAGCCTGGGCAAACTATTGCGCCAGCAGCGCTATACCGTGACCTTCGACCAGGACTTTGCCGCCGTCATCCAGGCGTGCGCCGCGCCGCGTGCGTATGCTGATGGCACCTGGATCACCGAAGGCATACAGAGCGCCTACCTGACGCTGCACCAGAGCGGTTACGCCCATTCGGTAGAGGTATGGGACAACGGCGAGCTGGTGGGCGGCCTGTATGGCCTGGCGATGGGACAGCTGTTCTTCGGCGAGTCGATGTTCAGTCGCGCCGATAACGCCTCGAAATTCGGCTTTGCCACATTGACCCGGCAATTGCAGGCCTGGGGCTTTGTACTGATCGACTGCCAGATGCCCAACGATCACCTGCACAGCCTGGGCGCCCGCGCCATATCCCGCAGCGACTTCGCAGGTTTCCTGCGTGACCACCTGGACCAACCCAGCTCTGGGCCGTGGGTTTCGTAGGCGACATCCGCCCACCTGGCTTACACTTATTCCAAAGCTTATCCCGAGGGTTGATCATGACCGAGTTGGCGCGTTTGAAGTTCTATGCCACTCAACCCCACTCTTGCAGCTATCTGCCCGACGAGCAGGCCACCACGCTGTTCCTCGACCCCAGCCAGCCAATGGATGTGCACGTGTATGCCGATCTCTCGGAAATGGGTTTTCGGCGCAGCGGCGATCATCTGTACCGGCCTCACTGCCAGAACTGCAATGCCTGCGTGCCGGCACGCATCCCTGTGGCGCAGTTTCTCCCGGACCGTAATCAGAAGCGCATCCTCAAGCGCAACGCCGACTTGACGGTGACGGCTGCCAAGCCGCGATTTACCGAAGAATACTTCGACCTGTACCAGCGCTATATCGAGCAACGCCACGCCGACGGCGATATGTTCCCTCCCAGCCGCGACCAGTTTTCCACCTTTCTGGTGCGCGACCTGCCGTTCTCGCGTTTCTACGAGTTTCGCGCGGACGGCCGCCTGGTGGCCGTCGCCGTGACCGATTTGCTGCCTAACGGCCTCTCAGCGGTCTACACCTTCTACGAGCCAGCCGAAGAGCGTCGCAGCCTTGGGCGCTTTGCGATCCTCTGGCAAATCGGTGAAGCACTGCGCCTGGAACTGGAGGCGGTGTACCTCGGATACTGGATCAAGAACTGCAAAAAGATGAACTACAAGACCCAATATCGGCCCATAGAACTGCTGATTAATCAAAGATGGGTCACGCTTAACTAGAACCCCTTGGCTTAAACACCCTTTTTCGGGCACAATGCACGCCGCTTTTGCCTGGCGCAGTTGCACCGGGCCATTCACTGGATACCGAGGGCTTTACTGCATGTCGAAAGAAGACAGCTTCGAAATGGAAGGCACTGTCGTCGACACCCTGCCCAACACCATGTTTCGTGTGGAGTTGGAAAATGGGCACGTCGTAACCGCGCATATCTCCGGCAAGATGCGCAAGAACTACATTCGTATTCTTACCGGTGACAAAGTGCGCGTCGAGCTGACGCCCTATGACTTGAGCAAAGGGCGCATCACTTACCGCGCTCGCTAAGCAAGTCAATACAAAACGCCCGGTTATGCCGGGCGTTTTTGTGTGGGTCGGATTTACCTGACACCTGAAACCCCATGCGGGAGGGGGCAAGCCCCCTCCCACAATGGATCTTCATTGCTCCAAGAATTGCATTTCAGACAGCAAAAAGGCGCCTTTCGGCGCCTTTTGTGTTGCTGCAGAACGATCAGGCCATTTCAGCCGTGGTTTCGAACTCGAAGGTCAGCTCGCCATCCTTCAGGTCGATATGCACCACGCCACCATGGTCGGAAAGCTCGCCAAACAGGATCTCCTCGGCCAGCGGCCGCTTGATCTTGTCCTGGATCAGACGCGCCATTGGACGAGCGCCCATTGCCGCATCGTAGCCACCTTCGGCGATCCAACTGCGCGCCGCCTCCGTGACATCCAGCTGCACGCGCTTGTCTTCCAACTGCGCCTGGAGCTCGGTGAGGAACTTGTCCACCACACTCTTGATAACCTCATGGCTGAGGCGACCAAACTGGATAATGGTGTCCAGACGGTTGCGGAACTCCGGCGTGAAGCTCTTCTTGATCACTTCCATCGCATCAGACGAGTGATCCTGATGGGTAAAGCCGATCGAAGCCCGCGCGGCTGTCTCGGCACCGGCGTTGGTGGTCATGATCACGATGACATTGCGGAAGTCCGCCTTGCGCCCGTTGTTGTCGGTCAGGGTCCCGTGGTCCATCACCTGCAGCAGCAGGTTGAAGACTTCCGGGTGGGCCTTCTCGATTTCATCGAGCAGCAGTACGCAATGCGGCTGCTTGGTAATCGCTTCGGTCAACAGGCCGCCCTGGTCGAAACCGACATAGCCCGGAGGCGCACCGATCAGGCGCGACACGGTGTGACGCTCCATATATTCGGACATGTCGAAGCGCACCAGCTCGATCCCCATGGCCTTGGCCAATTGCCGTGCCGCCTCGGTCTTGCCGACACCGGTAGGACCAGCGAACAGGAACGAACCGACGGGCTTGTCCGGCGACTTGAGGCCCGCACGCGACAGCTTGATCGCGGTGGACAGCGCATCGATCGCCGCGTCCTGGCCGAACACCGTGAGCTTGAGGTCGCGCTCCAGGTTACGCAGCAGCTCCTTGTCGGAACTGTTGACGTGTTTTGGCGGAATGCGCGCGATCTTCGCGACAATGTCCTCGACCTGAGGCACGTCGATGCGCTTCACACGCTTCTCGACCGGCTGCAGGCGCTGGTAGGCCCCCGCCTCGTCAATCACGTCGATGGCCTTGTCCGGCATGTGCCGGTCATTGATGTAGCGTGACGCCAGCTCAGCCGCCGCACGCAACGCTTCATCGGTGTACTCGATGCCGTGGTGCGCTTCAAACCGGCCCTTGAGCCCGCGCAGGATGCCGATAGTGTCTTCAACCGACGGCTCGGAGACGTCGACCTTCTGGAAGCGACGCGCCAAGGCACGGTCCTTCTCGAAGATGCCACGGAATTCCTGGAAGGTGGTCGAACCGATGCAGCGGATATCACCCGACGACAGCAGCGGCTTGAGCAGATTGGAGGCGTCCATCACCCCACCGGATGCCGCACCGGCACCAATGATGGTGTGAATCTCGTCGATGAACAGGATCGCCTGCGGGCGTTTTTTCAGCTCGCCGAGCAGCGCCTTGAAGCGCTTCTCGAAATCGCCACGGTACTTGGTCCCGGCGAGCAACGCGCCCAGGTCAAGGGAGTAGACGACACTGTTGGCCAGCAGGTCCGGCACCTGGTTGTCGACAATGCGCTTGGCCAGGCCTTCGGCAATCGCGGTCTTACCCACGCCCGCCTCACCCACCAGCAACGGATTGTTCTTGCGGCGACGCGCGAGGATCTGCGCTACGCGCTCGACCTCAAGCTCACGCCCCACCAACGGATCAATCCGCCCCTGGCGCGCCAGCTCATTGAGGTTGCTGGCATAGGCATCCAGCGGGTTGCTTGAAGAAGAAGACTCACCGCCCTCGTCGTCCTGCATATCCTGCTCACCCTCGGAATGATCGCCGTGCCCAGGCACCTTGGAGATACCGTGGGCGATGTAGTTGACGACATCAATACGGGCAACGCTCTGCTGCTTGAGCAGGAACACTGCCTGGCTTTCCTGTTCGCTGAAGATCGCCACAAGCACATTGGCGCCCGTGACTTCACGCTTACCGGAGCTCTGTACGTGGAAAACAGCACGCTGCAACACCCGCTGGAAGCCCAGGGTCGGCTGGGTTTCGCGGTCCTCGTCATGCACGGGGATCAGTGGCGTGGTGGAGTCGATAAACTCCTGCAGGTCATGCTTGAGCTTGTCGAGGTTGGCGCCGCACGCACGTAGAACCGTGGCGGCAGCTTCGTTATCCAAAAGTGCCAGCAGCAGGTGTTCGACGGTCATGAATTCATGACGCTTCGAACGAGCCTCCTTGAAGGCAAGATTGAGGGTGACTTCGAGCTCGCGGTTTAACATAGCTTCACCTCATACCCAAGTGGTCGGCGTTAACCGTCCTTCTCGATTTCACAGAGTAGCGGATGCTGGCTTTCCCTGGCGTACTGGTTGACCTGCATGGCCTTTGTCTCGGCGATGTCACGGGTAAACACTCCACATACTGCCCGTCCTTCTGTGTGAACGGCCAGCATTACCTTGGTCGCCAACTCGCGGTTCAGGTTAAAAAACACCTCGAGTACTTCGACCACGAAATCCATCGGTGTGTAGTCATCATTGAACAAAACCACCTTGTACATCGGCGGCGCCTGTAAAGCAGGCTTGGCCTCCTGAACAGCAATGCCTGCAGAACCGTCGTCATCGTGTTCGTGATCCGGTCGATCCTGATTGAATGTTAGTCGAATCTGGCTGATTGCATGCATGGAAAGAAAGGTTCGTCAGTGGTTCAAATACAGTGGTGGGGGCGACCTGTCAGAATTTCAACTCCTGACCACCCGGTCGCCTTGACTATCGGCAAATCGGTGTTACAACCAATAGAACCCACAGTGGGTAAAAAAGGTCCGCGCAGTCAACCTTATTTATTCGGGTTAGGACGGATAAGCTGGATGATACTCCAGTGATGGAGTCTGGTGCAGAGGGAAATGGGTATGTCTGGCGTCAAGATCAATGGCAAGGTCAAGTGGTTCAACAACGCCAAAGGATATGGCTTTGTTCTCGAAGAAGGTAAAAGCGAGGACCTTTTTGCTCACTACTCAGCGATCACCATGGACGGGTATAAAACGCTGAAAGCGGGCCAAGCAGTCACCTTTGAAATCATTCAAGGACCCAAAGGACTGCATGCTGTAAACATCGCGGCCGTGCTACCTGAAATACCGGCAAAAGCCGCATCACCGCACGCTGATAAGAACACGCAACCGGCCTGATCCGCCACAGAGTGTGTAGGTGCGATAAAAAACGGCCACCTCAATCCAAGTTGAGGTGGCCGTTTTTATTCGTGCTCTTTTACATATGCGAAATCAATGCATCGCCAAAACCAGACGACGACACCAGCTTCGCCCCTTCCATCAAACGCTCGAAGTCATAGGTCACGGTCTTGGCCGAGATAGCCCCGTTGGTACCCTTGATGATCAGGTCGGCCGCTTCGGTCCAGCCCATGTGGCGCAGCATCATTTCTGCCGACAGAATCAATGACCCCGGATTGACCTGATCCTTGCCCGCGTACTTGGGCGCGGTACCGTGGGTGGCCTCGAACATGGCCACCGTGTCGGACAGGTTGGCGCCCGGCGCAATCCCGATACCGCCCACCTCTGCCGCCAGGGCGTCGGACAGGTAGTCGCCGTTCAGGTTGAGGGTCGCGATCACGTCATACTCAGCCGGACGTAGCAGGATCTGCTGGAGCATGGCATCGGCGATGGCATCCTTGACCACCACATTCTTGCCGGTCTTGGGGTTCTTGAACTGCATCCACGGACCGCCATCCAGCAGGGTCGCACCGAATTCTTCAGCCGCCACTTCGTAGGCCCATTCCTTGAAGGCGCCTTCGGTGAATTTCATGATGTTGCCTTTGTGCACGATGGTCAGCGAGTCGCGGTCGTTATCCACTACATATTGCAGGGCCTTGCGCGCCAGGCGCTTGGTACCCTCCAGCGATACCGGCTTGATACCAATGCCGCAATCCTGGTCGAAACGGATCTTGGTGACGCCCATTTCCTCCTTGAGGAACTTGATGATCTTTGTCGCTTCCGGCGAGCCGGCCTTCCACTCGATCCCGGCGTAAATATCTTCGGAGTTCTCACGGAAGATGGTCATGTCCACGTCACCTGGTTTCTTGACCGGGCTGGGCACACCTTCAAACCAGCGCACCGGGCGCAGGCATACATAAAGATCGAGTTGTTGGCGCAGGGCCACGTTCAACGAACGAATGCCGCCACCAACCGGGGTGGTCAGCGGGCCCTTGATGGACACCACGTAATCCTTGACCGCATCCAGGGTTTCCTGGGGCAGCCAGGTGTCCTGGTCGTAGACTTGAGTCGCTTTCTCACCGGCATAAACCTCCATCCACGAGATTTTGCGCTTGCCGCCGTAGGCCTTTTCAACAGCGGCGTCGACCACCTTGATCATCACCGGGCTGATGTCGACGCCAATACCGTCACCTTCGATATAAGGGATGATCGGTTGGTCAGGAACATTGAGAGAATGGTCTGCATTGACGGTGATTTTGTCGCCGACTGCCGGAACCTGAATCTTCTTGTATCCCATGCTGAACTCCATCTATGGATTGAACATCTGGCTGCGTTCGAGCCTACTCCAGATAAATGGCGACTGAAACCTCGCGCCATGCTCATTTGCATCGAAAACAGCATAAATTGTCGCCTACAAGCCTGAAAGCAAAGGGAAAAGCGCCAATCTTGAGCACATCATGCGACTTTAGGCGTAACCCGGTACCTGCGACCTTTAGACCAATGGACGACACACCTTTTGTATGAAGGCTCGGCGTAAGCATAGCGACCTATGTATAATGCCGCCGCTGACCAAAGAGTCACGACGGCGGACCGCTCTAGAACAATGCCTTCCGCTACAAAGCAGGACTAATACAATAGTCCACCCGCTTGACGCTCGACTGATGCAACCCAACATCACCGCGAAGAAACCTCGACCTTTCGCTCATGGATGACTTTGAACGAACGCGCTCCACCCGGCGCATCTCGAGTTTCTGCGCACGCTTTCAGCAAAGAAGAGAGTTAATCCGAATATGCCCACCCGCTCGAAGATCATCTACACCTTCACCGACGAAGCCCCAGCCCTCGCCACCTATTCACTGCTGCCTATCGTAGAGGCCTTCACCGCTTCCGCTGATATTGCCGTGGAAACCCGCGACATCTCCCTCGCAGGGCGCATCCTCGCAAGCTTCCCCGAGCAACTGGGCGACAAGGCTATCGCGGACCACCTCGCCGAACTGGGCGACCTGGCCGTTACGCCTGAAGCCAACATCATCAAGCTGCCTAACATCAGTGCCTCGACCCCGCAACTGCAGGCGGCGATCAAGGAACTGCAGGCCCAGGGCTACGCCCTGCCGGACTACCCGGAAACCGTAACCACCGACGCGGAAAAAGAAACCCGTGCACGTTACGACAAGGTCAAGGGCAGCGCCGTGAACCCGGTACTGCGCGAAGGCAATTCCGACCGCCGCGCCCCCCTGTCGGTTAAGAACTATGCTCGCAAGCACCCGCACAAAATGGGCGCCTGGGCTGCCGACTCCAAATCCCACGTTGCCCACATGAACAACGGCGACTTCTACGGCAGCGAAAAAGCCGTACAGATCGAAGCCGCTGACGCTGTCAAAATCGAGCTGATCGCTCAAGACGGCACCACCACCGTCCTGAAAGAAAAGACCAGCGTCAAGGCCGGCGAAATCATCGACAGCGCAGTACTGAGCAAGAAAGCCCTGCGCAGCTTCATCGCCGCTGAAATCGAAGACGCCAAGAAACAAGGCGTACTGCTGTCGGTCCACCTGAAAGCCACCATGATGAAGGTCTCCGACCCGATCATGTTCGGCCAGATCGTTGCCGAGTTCTATAAAGACGCCCTGGCCAAGCACGCAGACGTGCTGGCACAGATCGGCTTCAACCTGAACAACGGCATCGGCGACCTGTACGCTCGCATCAAGGCCCTGCCGGCCGAGCAACAGGCGCAGATCGAAGCTGACATCCAGGCGGTCTACGCCGCTCGCCCTTCCCTGGCGATGGTCAACTCCGACAAAGGCATCACCAACCTGCACGTGCCGAGCGACGTGATCGTCGACGCCTCGATGCCAGCCATGATCCGTGACTCCGGCAAAATGTGGGGCACCGATGGCCAGTTGCACGACACCAAGGCCGTGATCCCGGATCGCTGCTATGCGACCATCTACCAGGCAGTGATCGAAGAGTGCAAGGCTAACGGCGCCTTCGACCCTACCACCATGGGCAGCGTGCCAAACGTTGGCCTGATGGCGAAAAAAGCCGAAGAGTACGGCTCCCACGACAAGACTTTCCAGGTCAAGGCTGACGGCGTCGTCCGCGTGACCGACAGCAAGGGCAACCTGCTGATGGAACAGAAAGTCGAGGCGGGCGACATCTTCCGCATGTGCCAGACCCAAGACGCGCCGATCCAGGACTGGGTCAAACTGGCCGTCAACCGTGCTCGCGCCAGCAACACCCCGGCCATCTTCTGGCTGGACCCACAGCGCGCTCACGACGGCGTCGTGGTCGAGAAAGTTCAGGCCTACCTGAAAGACCACAACACCGAAGGCCTGGACATCCGCATCATGTCGCCGGTCGACGCGATGAAGTTCACCCTGGAACGTACCCGCAAGGGCCTGGACACCATTTCGGTGACTGGCAACGTACTGCGCGACTACCTGACCGACCTGTTCCCGATCATGGAACTGGGCACCAGCGCCAAGATGCTGTCGATCGTACCGCTGATGAATGGCGGTGGCCTGTTCGAAACCGGCGCCGGCGGCTCGGCACCGAAGCACGTACAGCAACTGCTGGAAGAAAACTTCCTGCGTTGGGACTCCCTGGGCGAGTTTCTGGCCCTGGCAGCCTCCCTCGAGCATTTGGGTGTGACGTACAACAACCCGAAAGCCCTGGTACTGTCCAAGACCCTGGACCAGGCCACCGGCCAATTCCTCGACAACAACAAGTCGCCATCGCGCAAAGTCGGCAACATCGACAACCGCGGCAGCCACTTCTACCTGGCGCTGTACTGGGCCCAAGCCCTGGCCGCCCAGACCGAAGACACTGCACTGCAAGCGCAGTTCGGCGAACTGGCCACAACCCTGGCCGCGAACGAAGCAACCATCGTTGCCGAGCTCAATGCCGTACAGGGCAAGCCAGTGGACATCGGCGGCTACTACGCGCCGAACCCAGAGCTGACCAGCAAGGCCATGCGCCCAAGCAACACCCTCAACGCGGCAATTGCCAAGTTGAAGTAAGGTTGTAAGGTTGCAAAGAAGCCCCGGCCCTGTGCCGGGGTTTCTGTTTCTACCGTTCAACGGAAGAAACCGGATCAAATGTGGGAGGGGTCTTGCCCCCGATAGCGATGGATCAGTCGAGCTATTGATAACTGACACACCGTCATCGGGGTGTAGAACCCCTCCCACACTGACCGTAATTCTGCCCAGACACCGCGTCATATCTTGAATCGAGGCATCCCATGACCTGGCAACCCCACATCACCGTCGCCACCATCGTCGAAGACAACGGCAAGTTCCTGATGGTCGAAGAACTCAAGGGCGGCCGCGCCGTGCTCAATCAGCCCGCCGGCCACCTCGACCCACATGAAACCCTGACCGAGGCCGCCGTGCGCGAAACCCTCGAGGAAACCGGCTGGGACGTGGAAGCCACGGGCATCGTCGGCATCTACCTGTACACCGCCCCCAGCAACGGCGTGACCTACCAACGGGTGTGCTTCACCGCCAAGGCCTTGAAACACCACCCGGACTATCAGCTTGACGAAGGCATCGTGCGCGCCCGCTGGCTGAGCCGTGACGAGCTGATGGCCGTGCGCGACGACTGGCGCAGCGAGCTGATCATCCGCTGTATCGATGATTATCTGGCCGGCCGGCGTCACAGTCTGGAATTGATCCGCCCTTCTCTTTAGCCTTGCGGGCCCAGGCCTGCTAGAATCGCGTCCTTTTTCAAGACACCCGTTGAAACCCTATGCGTGATCCAGCCCCTTCTGACACACAAAAGAAGCGCGTCATCGTCGGCATGTCCGGCGGCGTGGATTCTTCCGTTTCCGCCGTTCTGCTCATGGAGCAGGGTTATGAGGTGGAAGGCCTGTTCATGAAGAACTGGGAAGAAGACGATGGAACGGAATATTGCACCGCCATGGACGACCTGGCGGACGCCCAGGCCGTGTGCGACAAGATCGGTATCAAGCTGCACACCGCCAACTTCGCCGCCGAGTACTGGGACAACGTGTTCGAGCACTTCCTGGCCGAATACAAGGCCGGTCGCACGCCGAACCCGGACATCCTGTGCAACCGTGAAATCAAGTTCAAGGCGTTCCTCGACTACGCCATGATCCTTGGCGCCGACCTGATTGCCACTGGCCACTACGTGCGCCGTCGCGACATCGATGGCCGCACCGAACTGCTCAAGGGCCTGGACCCGAACAAGGACCAGAGCTACTTCCTGCACGCCGTCGGCGGTGAACAGATCGCCAAGACCCTGTTCCCGGTGGGCGAGCTGGAAAAGCCCGAAGTGCGCAGGATCGCCGAGCAACACGGCCTGGCGACCGCCAAGAAGAAGGATTCCACCGGGATCTGCTTTATCGGCGAGCGCCGCTTCAGCGACTTCCTCAAGCAGTACCTGCCGGCGCAGCCGGGTGAGATCAAGACCACCGAGGGTGAAGTGATCGGCCGTCACCACGGCCTGATGTACCACACCATCGGTCAGCGCCAGGGCCTGGGCATCGGCGGCCTGAAGGACGCTGGCGAAGAGCCGTGGTACGTGCTGGTCAAGGACCTGGAACACAACGTGCTGATCGTCGGCCAGGGCAATGAACACCCGCTGCTGTTCTCCGGCGCGCTGCTGGCCTCGGAGATCTATTGGGTCAACCCGATCGACCTGAGCACCCCGCGCCGCCTGACGGCCAAGGTGCGCTATCGCCAGAGCGACCAGCCCTGCACCCTGGAAAAAACCGCGACGGGCTACCGCGCCACCTTTGATGACCCGCAACGCGCGGTCACCCCAGGCCAGTCCGTGGTGTTCTATGACGGCGAAATTTGCCTGGGCGGCGGCGTGATTGAAGTCGCCGAAGCCTGGAGCAACCCGGCATGAGCCCGACCCAGGAGCAATTGACGGCACTCGGCGGGGTATTTCTCTCCGCCGTTCTGGTGGACAAGATCGCCAAGACCGGCCAGGTCACCGAAGCCGGCCTGACCTGCATGCTCGGCAGCCTGCTGATCCGCGACCCCAAGGACACCCTGGAAGTCTACGGCGGCGACGACCTCGCACTGCGTGAAGGTTATCGCGCCCTGATCGGCGCCCTGGAGCGCGACCCCAGCACCTTGCAGCGCGAGCCGCTGCGCTACGCCCTGTCGATGCTCGGCCTCGAGCGTCAACTGGCCAAGCGCGAAGACATGCTGGAAACCATCGGCAAACGCCTGCCACAGATCCAGTCCCAGGTAGAACACTTCGGCCCGGCCCACGAAAACGTGATCGCCGCCTGCGGTGCGCTGTACCAGGACACCCTGAGCACCTTGCGCCAGCGCATCCAGGTGCACGGCGACATGCGCAACCTGCAGCAACCGAACAACGCCTCGAAAATCCGCGCACTGCTGCTGGCCGGTATTCGTTCGGCACGGTTGTGGCGACAATTGGGCGGTCATCGTTGGCAGCTGGTGATCAGCAGACGCAAATTGCTCAAAGAGCTTTACCCGTTGATGCGCAACGAATAAGTCGCACCAACAGGCTATTTTCAAGCCGTTACGCGTAATACGCCGGTCAGTTGGCAACGGACCGGCGAATTTTTTCATGTATGATACGCGCCCCATTTCGTTGCCCGACTGTCCGAGAACACCCCATGCAGCTCTCTTCGCTCACTGCGGTTTCCCCTGTTGACGGCCGCTACGCCGGCAAAACCCAGGCCCTGCGCCCTATTTTCAGCGAATACGGCTTGATCCGTGCTCGTGTACTGGTTGAAGTGCGCTGGCTCCAGCGCCTGGCCGCTCACCCCGCTATCAGCGAAGTGCCGGCGTTCTCCGCCGAAGCCAACGCTGTGCTCAATACCCTGGCGGAAAACTTCTCCTTGGAGCACGCCGAGCGTGTGAAAGAGATCGAGCGCACCACCAACCACGACGTCAAAGCCATCGAATACCTGCTCAAGGAGCAGGCGGCCAAGCTGCCGGAACTGGCCCAGGTCAGCGAATTCATCCACTTTGCCTGCACCAGCGAGGACATCAACAACCTGTCCCACGCCCTGATGCTGCGCGAAGGCCGTGATGACGTGATGCTGCCGCTGATGCGCCAGACCGCCGAAGCCATCCGTGAGCTGGCCATCCGTTTCGCCGACGTACCGATGCTGTCGCGCACCCACGGCCAGCCCGCTTCACCGACTACCCTGGGCAAAGAACTCGCCAACGTGGTGTACCGCCTGGAGCGCCAGATCGCTCAAGTCGCCGCAGTCCCACTGCTGGGCAAGATCAACGGCGCTGTCGGCAACTACAACGCCCACCTGTCGGCCTACCCGGAGATCGACTGGGAAGCCAACGCCCGCGCCTTCATCGAAGACGAGCTGGGCCTGGGCTTCAACCCGTACACCACGCAGATCGAACCGCACGACTACATTGCCGAGCTGTTCGACGCCATTGCGCGCTTCAACACCATCCTGATCGACTTCGATCGCGATATCTGGGGCTACATCTCCCTGGGCTACTTCAAGCAGCGCACCATTGCCGGTGAAATCGGTTCGTCGACCATGCCGCACAAGGTCAACCCGATCGACTTCGAAAACTCCGAAGGCAACCTCGGTATCGCCAACGCCCTGTTCCAGCACCTGGCCAGCAAGTTGCCGATCTCCCGCTGGCAGCGCGACCTGACCGACTCCACCGTACTGCGCAACCTCGGCGTGGGTTTTGCCCACAGCGTGATCGCGTACGAAGCCAGCCTCAAAGGCATCAGCAAACTGGAACTCAACGCGCAGAAAATCGCCGCTGACCTGGACGCTTGCTGGGAAGTGCTGGCCGAGCCGATCCAGACCGTGATGCGCCGCTACAACATCGAAAACCCTTACGAAAAACTGAAAGAGTTGACCCGTGGCAAGGGCATCAGCCCTGAAGCACTGCAAACTTTCATCGACGGCCTGGACATGCCAGCCGCGGCCAAGGCCGAGCTGAAACTGCTCACCCCGGCCAACTACATCGGCAACGCTGTAGAGCAAGCCAAGCGCATCTGATTCGCGCAAGCCCCCTTGAGACGCCCGGCCGCGCCGGGCGTTTTTATTCCAGTCTGAAAAGTGCTTTTTTTCAATAGGTTACACATGAATCCTGATATCCCTCTTCAACTTCTGGGCGGCATCACGGCACGGGAATTCCTGCGCGACTACTGGCAGAAAAAACCGCTGCTGATCCGCCAGGCGATCCCTGACTTCGAAAGCCCGATCGACGCCGACGAGCTCGCAGGCCTGGCCCTGGAAGAAGAAGTCGAATCGCGCCTGGTGATCGAACACGGCGAGCGCCCGTGGGAACTGCGCCGCGGCCCGTTCGCCGAAGACGCCTTCAGCACCCTGCCTGAGCGCGAGTGGACCCTGCTGGTACAGGCGGTCGACCAGTTCGTGCCAGAAGTGGCCGAGCTGCTGGAACAGTTCCGCTTCCTGCCAAGCTGGCGCATCGACGACGTGATGATCAGCTTTGCCGCACCCGGCGGCAGCGTAGGTCCGCACTTCGACAACTACGACGTATTCCTGCTGCAAGCCCAAGGCAAGCGCAACTGGAAGATCGGCCAGATGTGCAGCTCCGAAAGCCCGCTGCTGCAACACGCCGACCTGCGCATCCTCGCCGAATTCGAAGAAAGCGCCGAATGGGTGCTGGAACCGGGCGACATGCTCTACCTGCCGCCACGCCTGGCGCATTTCGGCATCGCCGAAGATGACTGCATGACGTACTCGGTGGGCTTTCGCGCCCCAAGCGCCGCTGAAGTGCTGACCCACTTCACCGACTTCCTCGCCCAGTACCTGACCGACGAAGAGCGCTACACCGATGCCGACGCGCAGCCGGTCAGCGACCCGCACCAGATCCAGAGCGACGCCCTCGACCGTCTCAAGAGCCTGCTGGCCGAACACATGAGCGACGAGCGCATGCTGCTGACCTGGTTCGGCCAGTTCATGACCGAGCCGCGTTATCCGGAACTGGTGGCAGGCGAAGAGCTGGGCGAAGACGACTTCATCAACAGCCTGCAAGACGGCGCGATCCTGGTGCGCAACCCAAGCGCGCGCATGGCCTGGTCGGAAGTCGACGATGACGTATTGCTGTTCGCCAGCGGCCAGAGCCGTTACCTGCCGGGCAAACTGCGCGAACTGCTGAAACTGGTCTGCGCCGCCGATGCCCTGCACGCCGAAAACCTCGGCGAATGGCTGTTGGACGAAGACGCCCGCGACCTGCTGTGCGAGCTGGTCAAGCAAGGAAGCCTGGGGTTTGCCGATGAATAAGATTCACGTAAGTGTCGCGGACTGGCAAAAGGATATCGCCGAGATTCGGCGCATTCGTGAAGCGGTGTTTATCGCTGAACAATCGGTCCCACCCGAGCTGGAGTGGGACGCGGACGACGCAGACGCAGTGCATTTCCTTGCATTCGAAGGCGACTTTCCGATTGGTACCGCACGCCTGCTGCCCAGCGGCGAGATCGGCCGCGTGTCGGTCCTCAAGGACTGGCGCGGGCTAAAGGTCGGCGACAAGCTGATGGAGGCGGTGATTGGCGTGGCCGAGCAGCGCGGCCAGACCAGACAGTTCCTCAGCGCGCAGGTCTATGCGGCGCCGTTCTATGAGCGACTGGGCTTCAAGATCGTCAGCGGGGAATTCCTGGAAGTCGGGATTCCCCATGTCGATATGGTGCGCGGGGACTGATTCGAGACCGCGTCGCTGCCATCGGGGGCAAGCCCCCGATAGCTATTTCAGCAACACCAACAATGCCCTGCCATGCCAGGGCATTTTGCCGTCTACGATTCAACTTGCGACCCACCAGGCCGACAAACTGGCACTATCAAGCCCAAATGACTCGCAGAGATCACGGACATGTCCCTACGCACCCTGCTCACCGCCCTCCTCCTGACCGCCAGTTGCTCGGCCATGGCCGACACCGAAGTCGTCAACCTGAGCAACCGCACCAGCACCGACCTGCTCCCCGTGGCCCAGAATTTCATCGGCAAGGACGGCACCGTCAGCGCCTACGGCAATCAGCTTATTGTCAACGCCGACCCCGGCAAGATCCAGGACCTGCGCGCACTGCTTGCCCAACTGGACACACCGGCCAAGCGCCTGCTGATCACCGTCGACACCAACGAAAACAACCAGCAGAACAGCGGCGACAGCCAGACCCGCATCATCAGCTACGGCACCGCCAGCCGCGACGGCGGCATCCAGCAGATCCAGGCCAGCGAAGGCGTACCCGCGCTGATCCAGGTCGGCCAGAGCGTGCCACTGACCACCACCCAGCCCGACGCCTACGGTCGTGCGCAGAACCAGACCCAGTATCGCAACGTAACCCAGGGCTTCTACGTCACCGCCAGCGTCACCGGCGAGACCGTGCATCTGGCGATCAGTACCAACCGTGACCGCATGAGCCAGGAACGTCCTGATGTAGTGAATGTGCAAAGCACCGACACAACCGTCAGCGGGCGCCTTGGCGAATGGATCCCCCTTGCCGGCATCAACCGTGAGACCCAGGCCGACAAATCCTCTACAACCCGCAGCTACTCTACTCAGGGCCGTGATGACCTGACATTACGGGTTAAGGTCGACACCCTGAACTGAAGCACCAAAAACTGACTGATGAGTCTTATTAGACTAAAGATGTAGTGCCTGAAAAAAAGCACTACAAAACATTTGACGATCCAAAAAAGCATGGGCATGATGGCCTCGCTCCCGCTAATCAGGGGCCCTGGCAAGGGCCTTCGGATCGACGCTCCAAGCTACCCACCTGAGCCGATTCGTGTCTGTACCGCCCACAAGGTGTGTTTGACGAGGTTGCGACTGGAACGAAGTTGTCCCGAGGGACGGAAGCTAACCAGGTAACCCGGCTACACACTGATGGATCGTACAAAGGCCCACGACGCCCGAAGACCGTTCGCAGTTCGCCCTTACCTGCTCAACTCCCCTTTGAGCCATCGTTCATCCCGTCGCCTACCCCGCCGAACTTGACTTGAACACCTAAGCTTCTGGTCAGCGAGCAGCCATAACCACGCATTCACTCCGTGGCTGGCAAATGGAATTTTCCACCTAGACCTATGCGACGAGGTTTTCCCCCATGGCACTGACACGCGAACAGCAAATTGCAGCCCTCGAAAAAGACTGGGCTGAAAACCCACGCTGGAAAGGCGTGACCCGCGCTTATTCCGCTGCTGACGTCGTCCGCCTGCGCGGCTCGGTTCAACCTGAGCACACCTTTGCAAAACTCGGCGCCGAGAAGCTGTGGAAGCTGGTCACCCAAGGTGCCAAGCCATCCTTCCGCCCCGAGAAAGATTTCGTCAACTGCATGGGCGCCCTCACTGGCGGCCAGGCAGTTCAACAGGTGAAAGCCGGTATCCAGGCGATCTACCTGTCCGGCTGGCAAGTGGCAGCGGACAACAACTCCGCTGAATCCATGTACCCCGACCAATCGCTGTACCCGGTGGACTCCGTGCCAACCGTGGTCAAGCGCATCAACAACTCGTTCCGTCGTGCCGACCAGATCCAGTGGAAAGCCGGTAAAGGCCCGGGCGACGAAGGCTACATCGACTACTTCGCACCCATCGTGGCTGACGCCGAAGCCGGTTTCGGCGGCGTACTGAACGCCTACGAACTGATGAAGAGCATGATTGAAGCTGGCGCTGCCGGCGTGCACTTCGAAGACCAACTGGCATCGGTGAAAAAATGCGGCCACATGGGCGGCAAGGTACTGGTACCGACCCAGGAAGCTGTACAGAAGCTGACTGCTGCCCGTCTGGCGGCTGACGTTGCCGGCACGCCGACCATCATCCTGGCCCGTACCGACGCCAACGCTGCGGACCTGCTGACTTCGGACTGCGACCCGTACGACCAGCCGTTCGTAACCGGCGAACGCACCCAGGAAGGTTTCTACAAAGTGCGCGCCGGTCTCGACCAGGCCATCGCCCGTGGCCTGGCCTACGCGCCGTACGCCGACCTGATCTGGTGCGAAACCGCCAAGCCGGACCTGGACGAAGCCCGCCGCTTTGCCGAAGCGATCAAGAAGGAATACCCGGACCAACTGCTGTCCTACAACTGCTCGCCTTCTTTCAACTGGAAGAAGAACCTGGACGACGCGACCATCGCCAAGTTCCAGCGCGAACTGTCCGCCATGGGCTACAAGCACCAGTTCATCACCCTGGCCGGCATTCACAACATGTGGCACAGCATGTTCAACCTGGCGCACGACTACGCCCGCAACGACATGACCGCCTACGTGAAGCTGCAGGAGCAGGAATTCGCTGACGCCGCCAAGGGCTACACTTTTGTGGCCCACCAGCAGGAAGTGGGCACCGGCTACTTCGACGACATGACCACCGTGATCCAGGGCGGCACCTCGTCCGTGACCGCGCTGACCGGTTCGACCGAAGAAGAACAGTTCCACTGATCGATGTGAGTACACGGCCACTGCGGACCCGTTAAAGAGCTAACCGCAGTGCCGCACGACAATCACGCCCCGACTGGTTCGGGGCGTTTTTTTGCCGGTGCACATCTCACTGATTCAATAAGGGCAAAATGTGGGAGGGGGCTTTCCCCTCCCACAAGGGAACGCACGCAACCTGAAGATTTTGTACAAAACCTTGATCCAGAGCGGTATTCGCTGCAGATAAATCGGTTAAAAGATCCGCTCCGGCAACTAGCGCTAATCAAGCAAGTAACGGCAACTTACCCCGCTGCATGAGAAACAATCGCTTAAACCCCGCGCAAACAATATTCATTATCATTTGGAACATGAAAACTTCGTTGCAGGTTAAACAAAACACAATTGATCAAACGCCCGCTAATGCCCGTCCCGCAAGGGCTACAGCCCCAAGAAGGTGCACTATGTGCTTATTCCATCGAATAATTTCGCTATAGGAATTTTACTTGCCCGGTGTTTAGCCATAAAATCACCGCGATTGATTGCAGTGCGACATATCGTCACTGCATCGTTACTTTTTCGAGCTCAGAGACCTTTGCTCTCTGTTAAGGATTTCCAGCATGACCGAAGCGACAGGACTCATGGCCCACAACTGGGGCTTTGCCATTTTCCTCCTCGGTGTTGTCGGCCTTTGCGCCTTCATGCTCGGCGTCTCCAGCCTCCTCGGGTCAAAAGCCTGGGGCCGCAGCAAAAATGAACCGTTCGAGTCCGGCATGCTACCTACAGGTGGCGCCCGCTTGCGGCTCTCAGCCAAATTCTATCTGGTCGCGATGCTCTTCGTGATCTTCGACATCGAAGCCCTCTTTCTCTTTGCCTGGTCTGTGTCCGTCCGCGAAAGCGGCTGGACCGGATTCGTCGAAGCCCTCGTTTTCATAGCAATTCTGTTGGCAGGCCTTGTCTACCTATTTCGAGTGGGCGCCCTTGACTGGGCTCCGGAAGCTCGTCGTAAGCGGCAAGCGAAGCTGAAACAATGAGGCTTTGGCGATGCAATACAATCTCACCAGGATCGACCCGGATGCTCCTAACGAGCAGTACCCCATCGGCGAACGGGAAACCGTTTCCGATCCGTTAGAAGACCAAGTCCACAAAAACATCTACATGGGCAAGCTGGAAGACGTGCTGAGTGGCGCGGTCAACTGGGGACGTAAGAACTCCCTGTGGCCGTACAATTTCGGTCTTTCGTGCTGCTACGTGGAAATGACCACCGCCTTCACGGCGCCCCACGACATCGCGCGCTTTGGCGCCGAAGTTATCCGGGCATCACCGCGCCAGGCGGATTTCATGGTTATCGCCGGTACCTGCTTTATCAAGATGGCGCCGATCATTCAGCGTCTCTACGAGCAAATGCTCGAACCGAAGTGGGTTATCTCCATGGGTTCGTGCGCCAACTCCGGTGGCATGTACGACATCTACTCCGTGGTTCAGGGGGTGGACAAGTTCCTGCCCGTGGACGTCTACGTGCCTGGCTGCCCGCCCCGCCCAGAAGCATTCCTGCAAGGCTTGATGCTGTTGCAGGAATCGATTGGCAAGGAGCGTCGCCCGCTTTCCTGGGTCGTCGGCGATCAAGGCGTGTACCGCGCCGAGATGCCGTCGCAAAAGGAACAGCGCCGCGAACAGCGAATCGCAGTCACCAACCTGCGCAGCCCCGACGAAGTCTGATCCAGCACCGCTTCTTTTATAGAACGAAAACCTGGCTTCATTCTTTACGTTGACCGAAAGCGATAAAAAACCATGACTACAGGCAGTGCTCTGTACATCCCGCCTTATAAGGCAGACGACCAGGATGTGGTCGTCGAACTCAATAACCGTTTTGGCCCTGACGCCTTCACCGCCCAGGCCACACGCACCGGTATGCCGGTGCTGTGGGTGGCGCGCGCCAGGCTCGTCGAAGTCCTGACCTTCCTGCGCAACCTGCCCAAGCCGTACGTCATGCTCTATGACCTGCATGGCGTGGACGAGCGTCTGCGTACCAAGCGCCAGGGCCTGCCGAGCGGCGCCGATTTCACCGTGTTCTATCACCTGATGTCGCTGGAACGTAACAGCGACGTGATGATCAAGGTCGCACTGTCCGAGAGCGACCTGAGCATCCCGACCGTCACCGGCATCTGGCCCAACGCCAGCTGGTACGAGCGCGAAGTCTGGGACATGTTCGGTATCGACTTCCCGGGCCACCCGCACCTGACCCGCATCATGATGCCGCCGACCTGGGAAGGTCACCCGCTGCGCAAGGACTTCCCTGCCCGCGCCACCGAATTCGACCCGTTCAGCCTCAACCTCGCCAAGCAGCAGCTTGAAGAAGAGGCCGCGCGCTTCCGTCCGGAAGACTGGGGCATGAAGCGTTCCGGCACCAACGAGGACTACATGTTCCTCAACCTGGGCCCGAACCACCCTTCGGCCCACGGTGCCTTCCGCATCATCCTGCAACTGGACGGCGAAGAAATCGTCGACTGCGTACCGGACATCGGCTACCACCACCGTGGTGCCGAGAAGATGGCCGAGCGTCAGTCGTGGCACAGCTTCATCCCGTACACCGACCGTATCGACTACCTCGGCGGCGTGATGAACAACCTGCCGTACGTGCTCTCGGTCGAGAAGCTGGCCGGCATCAAGGTCCCGGACCGCGTCGACACCATCCGCATCATGATGGCCGAGTTCTTCCGGATCACCAGCCACCTCCTGTTCCTGGGTACCTATATCCAGGACGTCGGCGCCATGACCCCGGTGTTCTTCACCTTCACCGACCGTCAGCGCGCCTACAAGGTCATCGAAGCCATCACCGGTTTCCGCCTGCACCCGGCCTGGTACCGCATCGGCGGTGTCGCCCACGACCTGCCCAATGGCTGGGAACGCCTGGTCAAGGAATTCATCGACTGGATGCCCAAGCGTCTGGACGAGTACCAAAAGGCTGCGTTGGATAACAGCATCCTCAAGGGTCGGACCATCGGCGTCGCTGCCTACAACACCAAAGAGGCCCTGGAATGGGGCGTCACCGGTGCCGGCCTGCGTTCGACCGGTTGCGACTTCGACCTGCGTAAAGCGCGCCCCTATTCCGGCTACGAGAACTTCGAGTTCGAAGTACCGCTGGCGGCCAATGGCGATGCCTACGACCGTTGCATCGTGCGCGTCGAAGAAATGCGCCAGAGCCTGAAGATCATCGAGCAGTGCATGCGCAACATGCCGGCCGGCCCGTACAAGGCGGATCACCCGCTGACCACGCCGCCGCCGAAAGAGCGCACGCTGCAGCACATCGAAACCCTGATCACGCACTTCCTGCAGGTTTCGTGGGGCCCGGTAATGCCGGCCAACGAATCCTTCCAGATGATCGAAGCGACCAAGGGTATCAACAGTTATTACCTGACGAGCGATGGCGGCACCATGAGCTACCGCACCCGGATTCGTACCCCAAGCTTCGCCCACTTGCAGCAGATCCCTTCGGTGATCAAAGGCGAGATGGTCGCGGACTTGATTGCGTACCTGGGTAGTATCGATTTCGTTATGGCCGACGTGGACCGCTAAGCATGAACAGCACGCTTATCCAGACAGACCGTTTCACCCTCAGTGAAACCGAGCGCTCGGCCATCGAGCACGAGCTGCATCACTACGAAGACCCGCGCGCGGCGTCGATCGAAGCCTTGAAGATCGTCCAGAAGGAACGTGGCTGGGTGCCGGACGGCGCCCTCTACGCCATCGGCGAGATCCTCGGCATCCCCGCCAGCGACGTTGAAGGCGTGGCGACGTTCTACAGCCAGATCTTCCGCCAGCCGGTCGGCCGCCACATCATTCGCGTGTGCGACAGCATGGTCTGCTACATCGGTGGCCACGAATCAGTGGTCAGCGAAATCCAGGCCAAGCTGGGCATCGGCCTCGGCCAGACCACTGCGGACGGCCGCTTCACGCTGCTGCCGGTGTGCTGCCTGGGCAACTGCGACAAGGCGCCGGCGTTGATGATCGACGACGACACATTCGGTGACGTGCAGCCTGCTGGCGTGACCCAATTGCTCGAGGGCTACCCATGACCCTGACTTCCTTCGGCCCGGCCAACCTGATCAAGCGTTCGGCCGAGACCCACCCGCTGACCTGGCGCCTGCGTGACGACGGCGAGCCGGTATGGCTTGACGAGTACCAGGCCAAGAACGGCTACGCCGCTGCGCGCAAGGCCTTCGCCGACATGGCCCAGGACGACATCGTCCAGACCGTGAAGGACGCCGGCCTCAAGGGTCGCGGCGGTGCAGGCTTCCCCACGGGCGTGAAGTGGGGCCTGATGCCCAAAGATGAATCCATCAACATCCGCTACCTGCTGTGCAACGCGGATGAAATGGAACCCAACACCTGGAAAGACCGCATGCTGATGGAGCAACTGCCCCATCTGCTGATCGAAGGCATGCTGATCAGCGCCCGCGCGCTGAAAACCTACCGTGGCTACATCTTCCTGCGCGGCGAATACACCACCGCCGCCAAGCACCTCAACCGTGCCGTGGCAGAAGCCAAGGCTGCAGGCCTGCTGGGCAAGAACATCCTCGGTTCGGGTTTTGACTTCGAACTGTTCGTGCACACCGGCGCCGGGCGTTACATCTGCGGTGAAGAAACCGCACTGATCAACTCCCTCGAAGGCCGCCGCGCCAACCCGCGCTCCAAGCCGCCCTTCCCTGCCGCCGTGGGCGTATGGGGCAAGCCGACCTGCGTGAACAACGTCGAGACCCTGTGCAACGTGCCGGCGATCATCGCCGACGGCGTGGACTGGTACAAATCGTTGGCCCGCGAAGGCAGTGAAGACATGGGCACCAAGCTCATGGGCTTCTCCGGCAAGGTCAAGAACCCGGGCCTGTGGGAACTGCCGTTCGGCGTGACCGCACGCGAGCTGTTCGAGGACTACGCCGGTGGCATGCGCGACGGCTACACCCTCAAGGCCTGGCAGCCAGGCGGCGCCGGCACCGGCTTCCTGTTGCCCGAGCACCTCGACGCACAGATGTATGCCGGCGGCATCGGCAAGGTGGGCACCCGGATGGGTACCGGCCTGGCGATGGCGGTGGACAACACCGTGAACATGGTCTCGCTGCTGCGCAACATGGAGCAGTTCTTTGCCCGCGAATCCTGCGGCTTCTGTACCCCCTGCCGCGACGGTTTGCCGTGGAGCGTCAAGCTGCTGATGGCCCTGGAAAATGGCGAAGGCCGCGAGGGTGATATCGAAACCCTGCTGGGCCTGGTCGGTTTCCTTGGCCCAGGCAAGACCTTCTGTGCTCACGCACCGGGCGCCGTGGAGCCATTGGGCAGCGCAATCAAATACTTCCGCTCGGAGTTCGAAGCCGGCATCGCGCCTACCAGCGCCGCCGTCCCGCCTCTGGCAAGGCCGATCGTAGTCGGCGCGTAACGCTTAAACAGGCGAAGGGTCCGTGCCCCAAGCCTGCTCATGTGCTGACGCCATCAAGGCTGTGTAGATGCACATGAACAACAAGATTCCATTAGCCACGCCCGCTGACAACGGGCCAACGAAGAACTTTGAACCATGGCCACTATCCACGTAGACGGCAAAGCGCTCGAAGTCGATGGGGCGGACAACCTGTTACAGGCATGTCTGTCGCTCGGCCTCGACATCCCGTATTTCTGCTGGCACCCCGCGCTTGGTAGCGTCGGTGCCTGTCGCCAGTGTGCGGTCAAGCAGTACACCGACGAAAACGACACCCGTGGTCGTATCGTCATGTCCTGCATGACCCCAGCCACCGACAACACCTGGATCTCCATCGACGATGATGAATCCAAGGCGTTCCGCGCCAGCGTTGTCGAATGGCTGATGACCAACCACCCCCACGACTGCCCGGTCTGTGAGGAAGGCGGTCACTGCCACCTGCAAGACATGACGGTGATGACCGGCCACAACGAGCGCCGTTATCGCTTCACCAAGCGTACCCACCAGAACCAGCAACTGGGCCCGTTCATTTCCCACGAGATGAACCGCTGCATCGCCTGCTACCGCTGCGTACGCTTCTATAAAGACTACGCCGGCGGCACCGACCTTGGCGTATTCGGCGCCCACGACAACGTGTACTTCGGTCGCGTTGAAGACGGCGTGCTCGAAAGCGAGTTCTCCGGCAACCTCACCGAGGTCTGCCCGACCGGTGTGTTCACCGACAAGACCCACTCCGAGCGCTACAACCGTAAGTGGGACATGCAGTTCTCGCCGAGCATCTGCCATGGCTGCTCGAGCGGTTGCAACATCTCCCCGGGCGAGCGCTACGGCGAACTGCGTCGCATCGAAAACCGCTTCAACGGTTCGGTCAACCAGTACTTCCTGTGCGACCGTGGCCGTTTCGGCTATGGCTACGTCAACCGCGAAGACCGCCCACGTCAGCCGCTGCTGGCCGATGGCGCCAAGCTGAGCCTGGACGCGGCGCTGGATAAAGCCGCCGACCTGCTGCGCGGCCGCAACATCGTCGGTATCGGCTCGCCCCGCGCCAGCCTCGAAAGCAACTACGCGTTGCGCGAACTGGTGGGTGCCGAGCACTTCTACAGCGGTATTGAAGCCGGTGAACTGGAGCGCATCCGCCTGGTCCTGCAGGTACTGAACGACAGCCCGCTGCCAGTGCCGAACATGCGCGACATCGAAGACCACGACGCCATCTTCGTGCTCGGTGAAGACCTGACCCAGACCGCCGCGCGTATCGCGCTGTCCCTGCGTCAGTCGGTCAAAGGCAAGGCCGAAGAGATGGCCGACGCCATGCGCGTACAACCTTGGCTCGACGCTGCGGTGAAAAACATCGGCCAGCACGCGCTGAACCCGCTGTTTATCGCCAGCCTGGCCGAAACCAAGCTCGACGACATCGCCGAAGAATGCGTCCACGCCGCACCGGACGACCTGGCCCGCATCGGTTTCGCCGTGGCCCACGCCCTCGACGCCAGCGCCCCTGCCGTCGAAGGCCTGGACACTGAAGCCCTCGAACTGGCCCAACGCATTGCCGACGCCCTGCTGGCGGCCAAGCGTCCATTGATCATTGCCGGCACCTCGTTGGGTTCCAAGGCCTTGATCGAAGCCGCCGCCAACATCGCCAAGGCCTTGAAGCTGCGCGACAAGAACGGTTCCATCAGCCTGGTCGTGCCGGAAGCCAACAGCCTCGGCCTGGCCATGCTCGGTGGCGAGTCCCTGGACGCCGCCCTGCAAACCGTGATCGACGGCGCTGCCGATGCGATCGTGGTGCTGGAAAACGACCTGTACACCCGCACCGACGCCGCCAAGGTTGACGCCGCGCTGAACGCCGCCAAGGTCCTGATCGTCGCCGACCACCAGAAGACTGCCACCAGCGAGCGTGCCGACCTGGTGCTGCCAGCCGCCACCTTCGCCGAAGGCGACGGTACCCTGGTCAGCCAGGAAGGCCGCGCCCAGCGTTTCTTCCAGGTGTTCGATCCGAAGTACATGGACGCCAGCATCCTGGTTCACGAAGGCTGGCGTTGGCTGCATGCCCTGCGCGCGACCCTGCTGAACCAGCCGATCGACTGGACCCAGCTCGACCACGTCACCGCCGCAGCCGCCGCGAGCGCGCCGCAGCTGGCGCGTATCGTCGACGCCGCACCGTCCGCCGCGTTCCGCATCAAGGGTCTGAAACTTGCCCGTGAACCACTGCGTTACTCCGGCCGGACCGCCATGCGCGCCGACATCAGCGTGCACGAACCACGTACGCCGCAAGACAACGACACCGCGTTCGCCTTCTCGATGGAAGGTTACTCGGGTTCGGTCGAGCCACGTCAGCAGGTGCCGTTTGCCTGGTCGCCGGGCTGGAACTCGCCACAGGCCTGGAACAAGTTCCAGGACGAAGTCGGTGGGCATATCCGCGCTGGCGACCCGGGCACCCGCCTGATCGAAACCCAGGGCGACTCGCTGAACTGGTTCGCTGCGGTACCGCGTCCGTTCAACCCGGCCCAGGGCACCTGGCAGGTCGTGCCGCTCTTCCACCTGTTCGGCAGCGAAGAGACCTCTTCCAAGGCCGCGCCGGTACAAGAGCGCATTCCCGAAGCCTACGTGTCCTTGGCCAAGTCCGAAGCCGACCGCCTGGGCGTCAACGACGGTGCCCTGCTCAGCTTGACCGTGGCCGGCCAGACCCTGCGTCTGCCGCTGCGCATCAACGAAGCGTTGGGTGCCGGCCTGGTTGCCCTGCCTAAAGGCCTTGCCGGTATCCCGCCGGCGATCTTTGGCAAAACCGTTGACGGTCTGCAGGAGGCAGCGCAATGACCTGGTTCACCCCTGAAGTGATCGACGTGATCATCTCGGTCGTCAAGGCCATCGTGATCCTGTTGGCCGTGGTCGTTGCGGGCGCCCTGCTCAGCTTCGTCGAACGTCGCCTGCTGGGCTGGTGGCAGGACCGTTACGGTCCGAACCGCGTTGGCCCGTTCGGTATGTTCCAGATCGCTGCCGACATGCTGAAAATGTTCTTCAAGGAAGACTGGACCCCGCCGTTTGCCGACAAGGTGATCTTCACCCTGGCACCGGTCGTGGCCATGAGCGCCTTGCTGATTGCCTTCGCAATCATCCCGATCACCCCGACCTGGGGTGTGGCGGACCTGAACATCGGCTTGCTGTTCTTCTTCGCCATGGCCGGCCTGTCGGTCTACGCGGTGCTGTTCGCCGGTTGGGCCAGTAACAACAAGTTCGCCCTGCTGGGCAGCCTGCGGGCCTCGGCCCAGACCGTGTCCTACGAAGTGTTCATGGGCCTCGCGCTGATGGGCATCGTGGTGCAGGTCGGCTCGTTCAACATGCGTGACATCGTCGAGTACCAGGCGCAGAACCTGTGGTTCATCATTCCGCAGTTCTTCGGCTTCTGTACCTTCTTCATCGCTGGCGTGGCCGTGACTCACCGTCACCCATTCGACCAGCCGGAAGCAGAACAGGAACTGGCCGACGGTTACCACATTGAATACGCCGGCATGAAATGGGGCATGTTCTTCGTCGGTGAATACATCGGCATCATCTTGATCTCGGCCCTGCTGGTCACGCTGTTCTTCGGCGGCTGGCACGGTCCGTTCGGCATCCTGCCGCAGTTGGCGTTCTTCTGGTTCTTCCTGAAGACCGCGTTCTTCATCATGCTGTTTATCCTGCTGCGCGCTTCCATTCCGCGTCCACGATACGACCAGGTGATGGATTTCAGCTGGCGCTTCTGCCTGCCGCTGACCCTGATCAATTTGCTGGTGACTGCTGCCGTTGTGTTGTTGAACACGCCAGCGGGCGCGGTTCAGTGAGGATTTGACCCATGTTCAAATATATTGGCGACATCGTTAAGGGTACCGGTACCCAGTTGCGAAGCCTGGTGATGGTGTTCGGTCACGGCTTCCGCAAGCGCGACACCCTGCAATACCCGGAAGAAGCGGTGTACCTGCCGCCGCGCTATCGCGGCCGCATCGTGCTGACCCGCGACCCCGATGGCGAAGAGCGTTGCGTAGCCTGCAACCTGTGCGCCGTAGCGTGCCCGGTGGGTTGCATCTCCCTGCAGAAAGCTGAAACCGAAGACGGTCGCTGGTACCCGGACTTCTTCCGCATCAACTTCTCGCGCTGCATCTTCTGCGGCCTCTGCGAGGAAGCTTGCCCGACCACCGCGATCCAGCTGACACCGGATTTCGAGATGGCCGAGTTCAAACGTCAGGACCTGGTGTACGAGAAAGAAGATCTGCTGATCTCTGGTCCCGGTAAAAACCCTGATTACAACTTCTATCGTGTTGCAGGTATGGCCGTTGCCGGTAAGCCGAAAGGCGCCGCACAAAACGAAGCCGAGCCGATCAACGTGAAGAGCTTGCTGCCTTAAGGAAGAAAGATGGAATTCGCTTTCTATTTCGCATCGGGTATTGCAGTGGTGTCCACGCTTCGCGTGATCACCAACACCAACCCCGTGCACGCCCTGCTCTACCTGATCATTTCGCTGATCGCCGTGGCCATGACCTTCTTCAGCCTCGGCGCACCGTTCGCCGGTGTCCTGGAAGTGATCGCCTACGCCGGCGCCATCATGGTGCTGTTCGTGTTTGTGGTGATGATGCTCAACCTCGGGCCGGCTTCGGTCGCCCAGGAACGCGTCTGGCTCAAGCCCGGCATCTGGCTCGGCCCGGTTGTCCTCGCAGCGCTGCTGCTGGGTGAACTGCTGTATGTGCTGTTCGCTCACCAGAGCGGCCAGGCCATCGGCCACACCACCGTGGACGCAAAAGCCGTGGGCATCAGCCTGTTCGGCCCGTACCTGCTGGTGGTCGAACTGGCTTCGATGCTGCTGCTCGCCGCAGCCATCACCGCCTTCCACTTGGGCCGCAACGAAGCCAAGGAGCAATGACGATGCCTGCTATCCCTTTGGAGCATGGTCTGGCGGTCGCCGGCATCCTGTTCTGCCTTGGCCTGGTCGGCCTGATGGTTCGCCGTAACATTCTGTTCGTGTTGATGAGCCTGGAAATCATGATGAACGCTGCGGCACTGGCCTTCATCGTGGCAGGTGCACGTTGGGGCCAGCCGGATGGACAAGTCATGTTCATCCTGGTGATCAGCCTGGCAGCCGCCGAGGCCAGTATCGGCCTGGCGATCCTGCTGCAACTGTATCGTCGCTTCCACACGCTTGATATCGACGCTGCCAGTGAGATGCGCGGATGAACATGATCTTTCTGACTTTCGTATTTCCCCTGATCGGTTTCCTGCTGCTGTCGTTCTCTCGCGGACGCTGGTCGGAAAACCTTTCTGCCCTGATCGGTGTGGGCTCCATTGGCCTGTCGGCCATCGTGGCCGCCTACGTCATCTGGCAATTCAACGTGGCGCCGCCGGAAGGCGGTCACTACACCCTGGTGCTGTGGCAGTGGATGTCGGTGGAAGGCTTCAAGCCCAACTTCGCCCTCTACGTCGACGGCCTGTCGATCACCATGCTCGGCGTGGTGGTGGGTGTGGGCTTCCTGATCCATCTGTTCGCGTCCTGGTACATGCGCGGTGAAGCGGGCTACTCGCGCTTCTTCTCGTACACCAACCTGTTTATCGCCAGCATGCTGTTCCTGGTGCTCGGCGATAACCTGTTGTTCCTGTACTTCGGCTGGGAAGGCGTGGGCCTGTGCTCGTACCTGTTGATCGGTTTCTACTACAGCAACCGCAACAACGGTAACGCGGCGCTCAAGGCATTTATCGTCACGCGGATCGGCGACGTGTTCATGGCCATCGGCCTGTTCATCCTGTTCCAACAGGTGGGCACGCTGAACATCCAGGAACTGCTGGTGCTGGCACCACAGAAATTCCAGGTCGGCGACTTCTGGATCACCCTGGCGACCCTGATGCTGCTGGGCGGCGCCGTGGGTAAATCGGCGCAACTGCCGCTGCAAACCTGGCTGGCGGATGCGATGGCCGGCCCTACCCCGGTATCGGCACTGATCCACGCCGCAACCATGGTTACCGCCGGTGTCTACCTGATCGCCCGTACCCACGGCCTGTTCACCCTGGCGCCGGACATCCTGCACCTGGTGGGCATCGTCGGCGGCGTGACCCTGGTACTGGCCGGCTTCGCCGCGCTGGTGCAGACCGACATCAAGCGTATCCTCGCCTACTCGACCATGAGCCAGATCGGCTACATGTTCCTGGCCCTGGGCGTCGGCGCCTGGGACGCGGCGATCTTCCACCTGATGACCCACGCCTTCTTCAAGGCCCTGCTGTTCCTGGCCTCCGGTGCGGTGATCGTTGCCTGCCACCACGAGCAGAACATCTTCAAGATGGGCGGCCTGTGGAAGAAACTGCCACTGGCCTACGCCAGCTTCATCGTCGGTGGTGCCGCTCTGGCAGCCCTGCCGCTGGTGACCGCCGGTTTCTACTCCAAGGACGAAATCCTCTGGGAAGCGTTTGCCAGCGGTAACCAGAACCTGCTGTACGCCGGCCTGGTGGGTGCGTTCATGACCTCGCTGTACACCTTCCGCCTGATCTTCATCACCTTCCACGGTGAAGCCAAGACCGAAGCCCACGCAGGCCATGGCATCTCCCACTGGTTGCCACTGTCGGTGCTGATCATCCTGTCGACCTTCATCGGCGCCATGATCACCCCGCCACTGGCCGGTGTCCTGCCGGAAAGCGCTGGCCATGCCGGCGGCGCCGCCAAGCACAGCCTGGAAATCGCCTCGGGTGCCATTGCCCTCGCCGGTATCCTGCTGGCCGCCCTGCTGTTCCTCGGTAAGCGTCGCTTCGTGACCGCCGTGGCCAACAGTGGCATTGGCCGTTTCCTCTCGGCCTGGTGGTTCGCTGCCTGGGGCTTCGATTGGATCTACGACAAACTGTTCGTCAAACCTTACCTTGCGATCAGCCACGTGCTGCGCAAAGACCCGCTCGACCAGACCATCGGTTTGATCCCGCGCGCCGCCAAGGCCGGTCACAACGCCCTGAGCCGCAGCGAGACTGGCCAGTTGCGTTGGTATGCAGCGTCCATGGCAGTCGGTGCCGTGCTGGTGATCGGCGCCATCGTTGTGGTTGCGGTCTGATATGAACTTTGCGAACTTGCGAAAGGAAACGAGCCCGTCATGATTCTGCCCTGGCTAATCCTGATCCCCTTTATCGGCGGCCTGCTCTGCTGGATGGGTGAACGCTTCGGCGCCACCCTCCCCCGCTGGATTGCGTTGCTGACCATGTCCCTGGAACTCGCACTCGGCCTCTGGCTGTGGGCCCATGGCGACTATTCATTTGCTCCGGCACCGGGTGTCGATCCAACGTTCGCGCTTGAATTCAAGCACGTGTGGATCCAACGCTTCGGCATCAACGTGCACCTGGCCCTTGATGGCCTGTCGCTGTTGATGATCCTGCTGACCGGCCTGCTGGGTATCCTCTCGGTACTCTGCTCCTGGAAAGAGATCCAGCGTCACGTGGGCTTCTTCCACCTGAACCTGATGTGGATCCTGGGCGGCGTTGTCGGCGTGTTCCTCGCCCTCGACCTGTTCATGTTCTTCTTCTTCTGGGAAATGATGCTGGTGCCGATGTACTTCCTCATCGCGCTCTGGGGTCACAGTTCTTCGGACGGCAAGAAAACCCGGATCTACGCGGCGACCAAGTTCTTCATCTTCACCCAGGCTTCCGGCCTGATCATGTTGGTGGCGATCCTGGGCCTGGTACTGGTCAACTTCAACTCGACGGGCGTGATTACCTTCAACTACGCCGACCTGTTGAAAACCAAGATGTCCCTGACCACCGAGTACATCCTCATGCTGGGCTTCTTCATCGCCTTCGCGGTGAAGCTGCCGGTGGTGCCGTTCCACTCCTGGCTGCCTGACGCTCACGCCCAGGCACCGACCGCCGGTTCCGTGGACCTGGCCGGTATCCTGCTGAAGACGGCGGCCTACGGCCTGCTGCGTTTCGCCCTGCCGCTGTTCCCGAATGCCTCGGCCGAGTTTGCGCCGATTGCCATGACCCTCGGTCTGATCGGGATCTTCTACGGTGCGTTCCTGGCGTTCGCGCAAACCGACATCAAGCGTCTGATTGCCTTCTCGTCCGTTTCCCACATGGGCTTCGTACTGATCGGCATCTACTCCGGCAGCCAGTTGGCGTTGCAAGGCGCTGTGATCCAGATGCTGGCCCACGGTGTCTCGGCCGCCGCACTGTTTATCCTGAGTGGCCAGTTGTACGAGCGCCTGCACACCCGTGACATGCGTGAGATGGGCGGCGTGTGGTCGCGCATTGCGTACCTGCCGGCGATCAGCCTGTTCTTCGCCGCCGCTTCCCTGGGCTTGCCGGGTACCGGTAACTTCATCGGCGAGTTCCTGATCCTGATGGGTGCCTTCGTGCAAACGCCATGGATCAGCGCCATTGCTACCTCCGGCCTGGTATTCGGTTCGGTCTACTCGCTGATCATGATCCACCGCGCCTACTTCGGCCCGGCCAAGTCCGACGCCGTCCTGAAAGGGATGGATGCTCGCGAACTGATCATGGTGCTCGGCCTTGCGGTATTGCTGATCTACATCGGCGTGTACCCGCAACCGTTCCTGGACACTTCTGCCGCGACGATGCATGGCGTGCAGCAGTGGTTCGGCACCGCCTTCTCTCAACTCGCTTCGGCCCGGTAAGAGCGCTATGGAATTCACGATCCAACACTTTATCGCGCTTGCGCCGCTGCTGATCACCAGCCTCACCATCGTGGTGGTGATGCTGGCGATCGCCTGGCGCCGCAATCATTCACAAACGTTCCTGCTGTCCTGCGCCGGTTTGAACCTGGCCTTGCTGTCGATTATCCCGGCACTCAAGGTCGCGCCACTGGCGGTGACTCCGCTGATGATGGTCGATGACTTCGCGCTGCTGTATATCGCGCTGATCCTCGTCGCCACCCTCGCCTGCGTCACCCTCGCCCACGCCTACCTCGGCGAAGGCGGCACCGGCTACCCGGGCAACCGCGAAGAGCTGTATCTGCTGATCCTGTTGGCTGCGGCCGGCGGTATCGTGCTGGTCAGCGCGCAGCACCTGGCCGGCTTGTTCATCGGCCTGGAACTGCTGTCGATCCCGACCTACGGCCTGGTGGCCTACGCCTTCTTCAACAAGCGCTCCCTGGAAGCCGGCATCAAGTACATGGTGCTGTCGGCCGCCGGTTCCGCGTTCCTGTTGTTCGGCATGGCCCTGCTCTACGCCGAAGCCGGCAGCCTGAGCTTCACCGGTATCGGTCACGCCCTGGCCGCCACCAACAGCCCCGCGCCGATTGCCCAACTGGGCCTGGCGATGATGCTGATCGGCCTGGCGTTCAAGCTGTCGCTGGTGCCGTTCCACCTGTGGACCCCGGACGTGTACGAAGGCGCCCCGGCGCCGGTGGCGGCGTTCCTGGCGACCGCGTCCAAGGTCGCTGTGTTTGCGGTGATGGTGCGTCTGTTCCAGATCTCGCCTGCGGCCAACACCGGCGTACTGAGCGACGTGCTGACCGTGATCGCCATCGCGTCGATCCTGTTCGGCAACCTGCTGGCGCTGACCCAGAACAACCTCAAGCGTCTGCTGGGTTACTCGTCCATCGCTCACTTCGGCTACCTGCTGATCGCCCTGGTGGCGAGCAAAGGCCTGGCCGTGGAAGCCATCGGCGTGTACCTGGTCACCTACGTGATCACCAGCCTCGGCGCGTTCGGCGTGATCACCCTGATGTCCTCGCCTTACAAAGGCCGTGACGCCGACGCCCTGTACGAATACCGCGGCCTGTTCTGGCGCCGTCCGTACCTGACCGCCGTACTGACCGTGATGATGCTGTCCCTGGCCGGTATCCCGCTGACCGCAGGCTTTATCGGCAAGTTCTACATTGTGGCTACCGGTGTCGAAGCCCACGAGTGGTGGCTGGTTGCGTCCCTGGTGCTGGGCAGTGCCATCGGCGTGTTCTACTACCTGCGCGTGATGGTCACCCTGTACCTGATCGAGCCAAACCTGCGCCGTGTGGATGCCGAGCTGCACTGGGAACAGAAAGCCGGTGGCGTGATGCTGCTGGCCATCGCCCTGCTCGCCTTCTTCCTGGGCGTGTACCCACAACCGTTGCTCACCCTGGTGCAGCACGCGGTGCTGGGCGTTTGATCGCTTAGTCGATGCGGTAAACAAAACGGCGCCTTCGGGCGCCGTTTTGCATTTCCAGGGCAGCCCCGATGCCGTTTAGTTAAGAAGCAGAACGGGGGCACACATTAACCTGTGGCGAGAGGGCTTGCCCCGCGTTGGGCTGCGCAGCAGCCCCAAAAACTGCCGCCCTCAAACGACCTGACACACCGCAGCGGCTTTACTGGGGCCGCTACGCGTCCCAACGCGGGGCAAGCCCGCTCGCCACAGGTACAGGGTTCTCCCTGGACTGAACGGCATTAAAGGCAGCCCCCGCCGTCAGTTGCGAATCGCCCAGAACTGTATATCCAGTCCCGGAAATGCCCCGGCGATATGCAGGGCAAAGCCCGCCGACTGGCTGAGCAACTGCCAATACTCGCTGGCGCGATCCAGTTCAAAATATGTGGCGCCTGCATGGAACGGCAATTGCCGTGGCGCGACCGGCAGCGCGAGCAAACCGATCCCCGGCAACTGCAGGTTGACCAGGTCACGGATCTTCTCCACCGAGCCGATCTTGACCTGACGCGGAAAACTGTCGCGCAGGCTGTCAGCCGGTATTTGCGCCTGTACCGCCAGGATGAACGTCGCCGAACTCAGCAGTTCCTTGTCCGCCAACACCGCCACGCGAATGCCGAACTGGCGCTCTTCCAACGCGATGGCAACCGCGCGCACATCCGTGAGGGTCGACAGCGTGCGACGCAGGTCGTCAATCACCGGGGTAAAGGTTTCGGCAAGCGCGGTATGACGGTAGACCGGGTACGTCGCCGCGCGTTTATCGGAGCGGGTAAACGTTGCCAACTCCCCGGCCAGGCTGGCGAGGTCGCGGTACAGCTGCTCGGGGTGCAGGCCCGTCATCAGCGACAAGTGGCGCACCAACGGCACGCTGCGATTCAGCACCTGCAGCAACAGGAAGTCCGCGATGTGCGTCTCCCCACTGCCATCAGCGCCAATCAGGCGCATAGCCAGGGCTTCGCCCCGCTGCTGCAACAGCCCCAACAGTTCATCAATACATCGCCCCAACGGCTCGGCGACACGAATGTCCAGGCACGGCGGGCAATAATCGCGGTCGAGCAGCACACTGTTATCCGCGCGTTTCTCCACCACGCGGGCGATGCCCAGGGTGGTATGGGCGTCAGCCACGTCGCCTGCAAATGCCAGGCGCAGTCGCAGTTTACCGACGTTCATCAGCGCACTGCTGTCCAGGCCATTGCTGTCCCAGGCTTCGTATTCAACGCTGCGATGGCGGGCGAAATTTTCCCAACCCGGATCGTCGTCCACTTCCACCCCGCCGGGACGCAGGCTGGGCAGCGCCAGCACCACGTTCAGGTCGCGGGCATCGGCAGGGATGTCCAGGGGCAACGGCATCTCATCGGTGAACGGCAAGCCCATCGGCGTACCATCCGGGAATACCCCGTCACAGGACAGCAAGGCCAGTTTGCCCAGCGCCAGTTGCTGCCGGTCGATTTCCAGTGTGGAAAAGCCCCACCCATAGGCGCGCAACCGACCGACCCGCGCTTCCAGTTGGGCCTGCAGGAAACGGTCGTGTTGTTGCAGATGCTGGGGCTGCAACAGCATGCCTTCGGACCAGACCACTTTGTTATTCCAAGCCATAAATTTCCCACTGGTGCGGACGCGCCCGCTGCAGAACATTACTGGCCATCGTCGGCCTCCTTGGGCAGTTGCGGTACGCCCGCAGGACCGGTAGCAGCCGACTGCGCCAGCGCCGTGGCGGCCATACCGGCCGCTGGCGAGGGTACGGGGGCGACCGACGCGAGGATCCCGCCCGGCGTGATGTTGAGGCAGGTCGAGCCGACTTTCAGGGTGATGCCCGCACCCGCCTCGATCACCACATTCATGCCGCCTTTGATATACACGTCGGTACCGGCGCTGACGCCTGCCTTCAACGCACCCGCGAGGATCATGTCGGCGCCGGCAGTCATCGAGAGCGCCCCTTCGACTTTCTCGTTGCGAGCCCCGCCGACCGACGAGTGCCGGTCACCGCCGACCTGCTCGCACAGATCCTTGTCGACCTTGGTATGACGGTCGCCGCCCACCCACTCCAGGGAGTCCTTGAGCACGCGCTGATCGAGGTTGTTCTGCGCGTGCAGGAACACCTGTTCAGCGCCTTTCTTGTCGTCGAAGCGCAGCTCGTTGTAACCACCGCCGCCCTTGGACGAGCGACTCATGATCGTTGAGCGTGTGGCATTTTCCGGCAATGCATACGGCGGCAGGGTGTCGGCGTTATACACGCTGCCGGTGACCAGCGGCCGGTCGGGGTCGCCCTCAAGGAAGCTGACCACCACCTCCTGGCCGATACGCGGCAGATACAGGCTGCCCCAGCGCTTGCCGGCCCAGCCCTGGGCCACACGGATCCAGCACGAACTGTTTTCGTCACGCTGGCCCTCGCGGTCCCAGTGAAATTGCACCTTGATGCGCCCGTATTTGTCGGTCCAGATGTCCTCGCCCTCTTTGCCCACCACGATGGCCGTCTGTGGGCCGTGCATCAGCGGCTTGCGCGCCAGGCACGGCGCGCGGAATGGTTGTTGGCACGACAGCGCGACGAACTCACAGGTGAACAGCGGAGCGCGATCGTCCGCTGGGGTCGGTTCATAGGGGGCCGAAGACACGCTATAGCGCGCCTCCAGCACCAGAAACTCGGCGTTCTGCTCACTGCGCGGGTGCTCGACAAGGGTCATCAAGGCACCTGGAAACAAGCCGCGCGCGCCGGTGGCCGCCGTGACGCGACAGGTGCCGAGATGCGCGGATTCGATCAGGCTCCGGGCGTAGGTTTCGCCTTGCTTGCGCTCGGTGTACTGGCCTGGATAGTCATATCGCTCATGGTGCGACTGCGGATAATCACCGGCCAGGGTCGATTTGGCGAGCAGGTTGGCAGCCGGCCGTTCAAAGTCGAAATCCTGCAGGGTGTAGCCGCCTGGCGCCACCTCGCCGCTCATGCGCCAGTCATAGATCACCTCGCTGTGGCGGATGGCAGGGTCGTCACTCGGCCTGAAGCGCACCTGCGTGTAGCCCGGCGCCGGTGAATGAGCGCCATAAGAATCGGCCAGCACCATGGTATGACGCCCGGCCGCACTCTTGAAAAAGTAGTAGATACCCTCCCGTTCCATCAGCCGACTGACGAAGTTGAAGTCGCTCTCGCGGTATTGCACGCAGTAGGTCAACGCCGGGTAGCTGCCGCTCAGGCCCGAGGTGTCGACGTCGGCGATGCTATAGGGTGCGAACACCTGCTTGAGGATCTGCGGCACGCTCAGTGCCTGGAATATCCGACAGTCGCTGGCCAACGTCAGGAACCACAACCAGGGGCGCACTACCGCCGTATAGGTGGCATAGCGGCCTTGGCGACCGGTCACCGAAAAGTGGCTGACGTGCCCGCTGAAGTAACGGCTGCCGCCCTTGGGCAGGTCCACCGCAACGGTCATCGGCGTCGCCAGCAGGTCGTTGATATTCAAGTCGCCGCGCTCACTGTACAGCTCAAGCGTGTACTCGCTGAGTTGCGACAACCCTTCGAACGCCTGCATGCGCCGAAACAGCAGCACATCGACAGGCAATACGCTGGTGACCTGGATTTCGCGGTGGGTTTGGGTCGCGGGCATGGGTGCCACTCCTGTCATCAATGAAAAAGCGGCTCACTACTCGAACCGGTAACCGAACTGAGCCCCCTCTACCGTGACCGCCACACAGGCGGCCGGTGGCCCAGTGAGCAGACGGCTGAGCATCTGCGCGCTGATGGTCGGCAGGATGGAATGGGTCAGAATCGCGTCAATCATCCGCCCACCGCTCTCCAATTCAGTGCAGCGGCTGGCGATCAACTGCACCACGTCATCGCTGTAAGTGAATGGGATTTTGTAGCCCTCGGCGATGCGCTGCTCGATCCGCCCCAGTTGCAGGCGGATGATGCGCGCGAGCATGGCGTCGCTCAGCGGGTAGTACGGGATGACCACCAGGCGCCCGAGCAGGGCCGGCGGGAACACCTCCAGCAGCGGCTTGCGCAGAGCCTCGGCTATCGCATCCGGCACAGGCCGGGTGTGCGGATCACGGCACAGGTGGCTGATCAGGTCGGTGCCGGTGTTGGTGGTGAGCAGGATCAGGGTGTTCTTGAAGTCGATGATTCGACCTTCGCCGTCCTCCATCCAGCCCTTGTCGAACACCTGGAAAAACACCTCGTGCACATCCGGGTGAGCCTTCTCCACCTCGTCCAGCAGCACCACGCTGTAGGGTTTGCGCCGCACGGCCTCAGTGAGCACGCCACCTTCGCCATAGCCCACGTAACCGGGCGGTGCGCCCTTGAGGGTGGAGACGCTATGGGCTTCCTGGTACTCGCTCATATTCAGCGTGATGACGTTCTGTTCGCCGCCATACAACGCCTCGGCAAGGGCCAGAGCGGTCTCGGTCTTGCCCACCCCGGAGGGGCCGGCGAGCATGAACACACCGACCGGTTTGCCAGGGTTGTCGAGGCCGGCGCGGGAGGTGTGGATGCGCCGTGCAATCATCTCCAGCCCATGGTCCTGGCCAATGATGCGCTGGCCCAGGCGTTCTGCCAGGCGTAGCACGGTTTCGATTTCGTTCTTGACCATGCGCCCCACGGGGATGCCGGTCCAGTCCTGCACCACCGCGGCCACGGCGTGTTCGTCGACGTTGATCAGCACCAACGGGTGTTCACCTTGCAAGGCCGCCAGGTGCTGCTGCAACTGGCGCAGCTCTACCAGGCCGGCGGCGCGGTCGTCTGACTCGGCGAGTTGGTTGCGCAGGCGCTGGATCTGCGCCACCACCGCCAACTCGTTGGCCCAACGTCCTTGCACTCCATCCAGGCGCTCGCGCTCGGTCGCCAGCAACGCCAGGACCGAAGCTCGGCGACTGGCAGTGTCCACGCCCATGGCGGTTTCACGTCCGATGATCCCAAGCTCGGTTTCCAGGGACTCGATACGTCGGCGACTGTCATCCACCTCAGCCGGGGTGGCATGCAGGCTGACGGCGACGCGGGCGCAGGCGGTGTCGATCAGGCTGACCGCCTTGTCGGGCAACTGGCGCGCCGGAATATAACGGTGGGATAGGCGCACTGCCGCTTCCAGCGCCGAATCGAGGATCTGCACCTGATGGTGCGCCTGCAGGGTGTGGGCCAGGCCCCGCAACATCAGCAACGCTCGGCTTTCATCCGGCTCATCGACCTGCACGGTCTGGAAGCGCCGGCTCAGCGCCGGGTCTTTTTCGATGTGTTTTTTGTACTCGCTGAAGGTGGTTGCGCCCAGGGTACGCAAGCTGCCACGGGCCAACGCCGGCTTGAGCAGGTTGGCAGCATCGCCGGTCCCGGCGGCGCCACCCGCACCGACCAGGGTGTGGGTTTCATCGATAAACAGCACCACCGGTTGTTCGCTGGCCTGAACCTCATCGATGACCGAGCGCAGGCGTTGTTCAAACTCGCCTTTCATGCTCGCGCCGGCCTGCAACAGCCCCACATCGAGCGCCAGCAAGCGCACGTCCTTGAGGCTCGGCGGCACGTCGCCGCGGGCAATGCGCTGGGCAAACCCTTCCGCCACGGCGGTTTTGCCCACGCCCGCCTCGCCCACCAGCAACGGGTTGTTCTGGCGGCGACGCATCAAGATATCGATGACCTGGCGGATCTCTTCATCGCGTCCGACGATGGGGTCCATGCTGTTCTGGCGCGCCTGCTCGGTGAGGTCGACGGTAAAGCGCTGCAAGGCTTGCAAGCGGGTGGGGGCCAGTGCGCCAACCGCCTCACCCGGTACCTGGCATCCGTCGCTGGCCGTCATCTGTGCCTCAGGCGAGCCCTGGAGCAGTGCGCCAAACTGCGCGCTGAGGGCTTCGATGCTGACCTTATGGAACTCGCGGGACAGCCCATACACACCGTGGCGCAAGGCCGGGGTTTTCAGCAGTGCCAGCAGCAAATGGCCTGAACGCACTTGGGACTCGCCCAGCATCAACGTTGCATAGACCCAGGCACGCTCGACGGTTTCCTCGACCTGGGAGGACAGGTCCGTGACCGACGTCGCCCCCCGTGGCAACCGGTCGAGGGCGGCGGTGAGGTCGCGGTCCAGCACCGCCGGATCAATGCCGTAATGGCGGATCAGGCGCAGCAGGTCAGAGTCGGTCAGTTGCAGCAACTGTTGCAACCAATGCACCACCTCCACATACGGGTTGCCCCGCAGTTTGCAGAAGACGGTGCTGCTTTCAATCGCCCGGTAGCACAGGCTGTTGAGCTTGCCGAAAAGCGCGACGCGACTGATATCAGCCATGGACAGGTCCTTGCGAGAAAAATGCGGTTCGAGGATTGATCAGCAATTGCCGATCATCCCTACGGGGCGTCCTGCTGCTCAGCCAACTGGTGCGGCCCAATCGCGTGGAGCCCAGGCGAAAGCGCGGCAGGTGGCGTTTCTTGACGATCAGGTTGACGTCCCAGTCCATCGCCAGGCCAACGTACTGGCGCACCCAGTCCTGCACACGTTGCAGGCTGTCCCCACCGGGCAGCAGGCGGCGGGTCTGCGCCAGGTCCAGGGGGCCGATCAGCAGGCGAAACTTGTGCTGGGCGTTCCAGACTTTCCTGCCCAGGACCGTGGCCTGGCCGAGTACGGCCGCGTCGGGGCCGCTGCGCAGGGTGCACAGGCCGTCGTCGGGCAAGCTCATCCAGTGGCCGACAAATTGCTCGACCTGCACCGGTACGCCGAGGTAGTCGCCAAGCAATGCCGCCAAGCCCTCGGCATTGCGCGTCTGCGGTCCCAGGCGTCCGGCGAAATGCAGCTTGGCGACATCGACCACACCATCACGCGCCTGCAGCGACGGCATGCCGATGCCGATCAATGCGCCCAAATAGTCGGCGAAGCGATCTGCGCCCGGCCGGTCCAGGCTCACCGTCGGCTGTGCACTCGCCCAGGCGCGGTAGAACAGGCTGATCATGCGGTGATGGAACACGTCGCAAAACGCCGCCAGCGTGGGGTCGTTGAGGTTGCGTTGCCGATCGCGGATGTATTCGGTGAGGTGCGTCGGCAAAGGGCCATTGGCGCCCAGCAGGCCGAAGAAATTCAGCAGCAGTTTCGGCGTGGCGCCCGGGACCAGGCCGGCAATCATTGCCGGCTCGAACGCCAGCGACGGATGCTGGCCGAAACGCACCGCCTCATCCGCCGGGCGCGTGGCCTGGCCGAGGCGCGGCAGGTGTGCAAAGGCGCACTCCAACTGGCGCAAGGCCGTGTAGAAATCAAAACGTGCCGGGTGCGCTTCAAGGGCACTGAGCAGGGTCAAAGGATCTCGCATCTGCCCACCCGCGCTGGCCACTGCATGATCACGCCACGTGCCGTGCTCGTGATCCGCGTCTCGGTGAAGGCGTTGAGCGACACGTACTTGGCAAAAAACTGTTCCAGAACCGAGCCCAGCACCCAGGCGCCCGTGCCCTCGAAGGCCGCTTCATCCACGCTCACGCTGATCTGCAAGCCCCGCCCATAGGTGACGGGCCCCGGCAACGGCAGGCGCCGCACGATGCTCACGGCGGTCACGGCGCGCAGGCCGTCGATCTGTTTATGCGCGACGGCGTCGTCGACACGGCAATACAGGCGCAGCAGGTCACGCAAGGCGACGGCGCCCTGCTCCGCGTCCTGGTCCAGCAACGACAGGTAGTTGAGGGATAAATGGCTGACCAGGCGCCAGGCGGTTTCGCCCTCGACGAACGATGGCGCCGGCAACGTGGGCCCCGCCACACATCGCACTGACTGCAGCGGCGCAGCAGATTCGGTGCTGAAGTCGGTGCGACCAGTGCCCACCGGCATGCTCAGCACCAGGTCGCGGTTGCTGCACAGGGCGTCGATGCCCAATTGGCGCAGGTCACTGCGGTACGGGGCTTGCCCGCCGTCCACCAACGATACAAACAACTCGCTGCCCACATAGCTGGAGCGCTGGCCGCGACTGCGCTGTTGCTCGGACAAGACCCGCGTGTCGCGCCGTACCTGGTAGTAAGCACGCGGCGGCGTGCCCCCATGCAGGTCATTGGCGCGGTAAAAGGGTTCGAAGGTCTGGCTGGCTTCGGCGCCACTGCCATAACCGGTCACCGCTTGAATCTGGTGGATCTCGTAATCCATCGGCCGCGTGCGGTCGGGGTTGACGTGGTACTCAGGGCATTGCTGGGTCAGATGCACGCGCTCGGTACGCATCGGGAACAGGTTGATCACCGGCGTGCAATACAGGGCGAAATTGGCCGCACTGAGGTTTTGCTCCAGCAGCGGGTCCACCTGTTTGAACAGCACGATCACATCCAGTTGCTCGGTCGTGCAGCGGCTGACACTGGGGCCTAACCCCACGATGTCGACGAACATGAAGCGTTGCGGCAGGGCGAAGTATTCCTGCAACAACCGATAGCCCTGGAACGAGCGTGGCCCGCAGGGCAACAAGGCTTCGCTGTCGCTATAGCCGGCACTGCGCAGCGCACTGTTGGGCAGGATCTGGTGCCAGGGCACAGGCGCTTGCACAGGCATCACCAACACACCCGCCGCCTGGGCCAGCAGCTGTTCCAGGACGCGCGACGGCATGGCGTCGCCACCTCGCAGGTGCAACGCCAGCGTGTCGAGGGACAGGTCGCTGAACCTCAGGCCAGCCCCCACGCTCAGACGCAGGCGCAGGGCGGCCTTGACCGTGCCGAGGCGCGACAGGTCGACCCCGGCCACGTGCGTGCCGCAGGCGAAGTAACGCGCCTCGACCAACGCCACCGGCCACAGGGTGACCTCGTGGGCCGTGCGAAACTCGCAGGCGGTCTGGTCAGACTTGCCCAACTGGCTGTGCAATGCCGTGTTGCGCGGCACTTTGTAGCCAGCGACCAGGTTGCCTTCGCCCATGTCCGGCTGCAGTTGCACGACCGCCATCGATGGCGTCGGCGCCAGGTAGTGCGGGTAGACCAACTCCAGCAGGTGATGGGTAAACTGGGGGAATTCGGCATCGATCTTCAATTGCACCCGTGCGGCGAGGAAGCTGAACCCCTCCAACAGCCGCTCTACATAGGGGTCGGCACAGGCATAGGTTTCCAGCCCCAGGCGGCCGGCCACCTTGGGGTAGTCGCGGGCGAATTCACCGCCGACTTCCCGCAGGTGGGCCAGTTCACGCTCGTAGTAGCGCAACAATTTTTCGTTCACCGTACGCCCCTTGTCTCAATATCAAAGATCCGCGCTTCACCTGCTTCGAGGTCGAGTTCGGTCTTCAGGTACAGGCGTTCGGGCAACGGTTGGCCCCAAAGCTCGCCATGAATTTCAAAGGCCATCTGGTTGGGACTGGTGAGTGTGCCTGCGGGAGCAACCGGCACCACACGCAGGCTGTCGCGCAAAATCCGCGGTTCGAAATCCCGGATCGCCTGGCAAATGCGCCGCCCCAATGCTTCACGGTCCAGGCCGGCGGCGGTTTTTCCAGCCAGATCGGGCAGGCCGAAATTGACCACTGATTGCCCCGCCAATGGCGACTCACTCAGATCACGGACGCTGCCCAGGCTGGTGCTGTTGAGCAGCCATCCCAGGTCGCGCAGTACCGCCCTGCGCAAGCCGCGCATGGACAAAATGCGCTGGTCGCGAGGCTCTGCGACCTGCTCGGGGTAGTCATCGCTCAAGCGATCGAGCAAGGACGGCTGCAAGCGTTCGAGACTGGTCAGTTCAGCCATGGCGAGAGACCTCTTATCGACGGTGCGGCGGGCGGACTGACGCGCCCGTCCGCTGGCATCCGAATCAGATTTTTTCCTTATTCGTTTCCAAGTCCCACTGCTTCGGCGTACCACTGATCACGCTTTTACCCTCGAAGGTGTCGACCGTATAACTGATGGTGATGAAGCTGATGGAAAGGGTTTCGACCGGGCGCTCGCCGTTACTGCTGGCCGAGTAGGAACTGATGATCGCGTCGCCCAGGATGAGCTTGAGGAACACCTGTGTGTTTTGCTCCGGGGTGCCCGTATGGATAAAGTGAATCTCGGCATCGCCCAGGCTCCCGCCGCGCAGGGACTGCATAAACAGGTCAGGCGAGGCCTGGTCGGTGGCCCTAGTCAGGGACATCTCCGAGAACGACGGGGTGCTGGGGCTACGGTCTGCGCGGCAAACGTTGGAAATCGCCCGGCCAACGCTCATATGGAGAGCGTCGATGGTGATCCACTCGTTGTGACCGTCGACCTTGGCAGTGCCTTTGATTTTTTTGCCTTTGAAGTTCAGCAGGATCATGGTGAGTACCTTTCAGGGTTGAACAGCTGTGTTATGACGCTTTAGTGGAGGGCAGCCTGGAGACCAACCGCAGGGATACGGTCAACCCTTCAAGCTGGTAGTGAGGTCGCAGGAAAAATTTGGCGCTGTAAAAGCCGGGGTTGCCATCCACCTCTTCCACCACCACCTCGGCACCGGCCAGCGGCTTGCGCGCCTTGTCGGCATCGGTGGCGGTCGCCGGGTTACGCTCCACGTAGCGACCGACCCAGTTGTTGAGCCAGGTCTGCATGTCGTCGCGCTCTTTGAACGAACCGATCTTGTCGCGCACGATGCACTTCAAGTAGTGAGCAAAACGGCAGGTGGCAAACAGGTAGGGCAGGCGCGCGGCCAGGTGGGCGTTGGCAGTGGCATCCGGGTCGTCGTACTCCGCCGGTTTATGCAGCGACTGCGCACCGATAAAGGCGGCCAGGTCGCTGTTTTTTTTGTGCACCAGCGGCATGAAACCGTTCTTGGCCAGCTCCGCTTCGCGCCGGTCGCTGATGGCGATCTCGGTCGGACAGGTCATGTCCACCCCGCCGTCATCGGTCGGGAAGGTATGCACTGGCAAGCCCTCCACCACGCCGCCGGATTCGATGCCGCGAATCTGCGAGCACCAGCCGTAGTGTTTGAACGAGCGATTGATGTTCACGGCCATGGCATAGGCCGCGTTGGCCCAGGTGAAATCCTTGGCGTCGGCGGCATCGGTGGTTTCTTCAAAATCGAAGTTTTCGACCGGATTGCTCTTTGCACCGTAAGGCGCACGGGCGAGGAACCGGGGCAAGGCCAGGCCTACGTAGCGCGAGTCTTCACTGGCGCGCAGGCTGCGCCACGCCGCATGTTCCGGGGTCTGGAAGATCTTGGTCAGGTCACGCGGATTGGCCAGTTCCTGCCAGGACTCCATGAGCATCACACTGGGGTCGGCGGCAGTGATCAATGGGCAGTGCGCGGCGGCGCTGACGCGGGCAATCTGGCTCAACAACTCGACGTCCGGCGCACTGTTGTTGAAGTAGTAATCGGCGACAAAGACACCGTAAGGCTCGCCGCCGAACTGACCGTATTCCTCCTCATACAGCTTCTTGAAAATCGGGCTCTGGTCCCAGGCCACCCCTTTGAACTTGCGCAGGGTTTTGTGCACCTCGGCCTTGGAAATGTTCATCACCCGAATCTTCAGGGACTCATCGGTCTCGGTATTACTCACCAGGTAGTGCAAGCCACGCCAGGTACTTTCCACGGCCTGGAACTCCTCGTGGTGGAGGATGTGGTTGATCTGCTCGGTGAGCTTCTGGTCAAGGCTGGCGATCAGGCCTTCAATGGTGCCCATGACGCCATGGGACATCAGTGGCGTGCCCAGCAGCGCCTGTTCAGCCAGGGTGCGCACGGCGCTTTCCACGGCATCCCTGGCCCTCTCGGTCTTGGGCTTGAATTCTCTTTGCAGCAGGCTGGCAAAATCGCCGGCGTCGAAGGCCGTGGCCGCCGTTGCCTGGTCTGGCTGTTCCGATTGCGTGGTGGACATGACGGTATCCTTGAAATTTGGGCAACAGCGTCCCCATGCCGGGGCAAACGGGGCACCGGCAGAGTCGACAGTCAGTCAGTTATTCGGGTTGTTGGGGGGTCGCGCACAGGGTTTGCATCAAGCCGGGATCGCTGAGCACAGTGGCCAGCAGTTCCTCGGCGCCCACCTTGCCGTCCATGTAGGTCAACAGGTTCGACAGCTGGCGACGTGCGGTCAGCAACTGGTTGAGGCTCGGCACCTTGCTGGCGATGGCACCTGGGGAGAAGTCGTCCATGCTCTCAAAGGTCATCTCCACCGGCAGGTTGCCGTCGCCCGTGAGGGTATTGGGCACCTGGAAGGCCACCCGCGGCTGCATGGATTTGAGGCGTTCGTCAAAGTTGTCGACATCGATCTCCAGGAACTTGCGCTCGGCCACTGGCGGCAACGGCTCTGCCGGTTTCCCGGAAAGATCTGAAAACACCCCCATCACAAAGGGTAATTGCACGGTTTTTTCCGCACCGTAGATCTCCACGTCGTATTCGATCTGGACGCGGGGCGCACGATTGCGGGCGATGAACTTCTGACTGCTTTCTTTGGCCACGGAACGGGCTCCGGTAAGTGGAGTGGGTAGGTAAACGTTCAGTTGTCGCTGTGGTGAATGCCGCTGACCTGCGCCAGTTGGGCGAGACCGTCGGGTGCGAGGTCTTGCAGCAACTCGATGAAATTCTTGTCGATCAGTGTCTTTGCCCGTTGCAGCAGGTACGGCACTGGGCTGGCGGGTTCGTGGGCATGAAAATAGCTGCACAGCCGGTCGATGACCTCGCGTGCCTCCTCGCGGCTGCGGATCTCAGCGTACGGTGGTTTCGGGGCGGCCACGGCTGGCGTTGCGACAGCGGCCGCAGCGGCCTCCTGCGGCGCAGGATCGAGCAGGAACCGGCTGACTATTTCAGCGGCACGGCGCAACGGTGCGGCCAAGCCATTGAAGTCGATGGCGCGGTCCACGCCGACTTTTTCCGTCAACCATTGCTCAATCTGCACGCTGTGCGCCAAGGCCTCGGTCAGCGCGGCGTGAACGGCCCGCAACGGTTGCGCATCGGTATCGGCGAACGCCCCTTCGATCATCGCCAGGCTCGGATGACCGCCCTCGCCGCCGGGTGCGCTCATGGCCAGATCGACCAGCCGCAAGCTGACCGCGCCGATCCCACGGGCGTTGATCAGCGGCGCATCCAACACATCACACACCAGGCCGTTGGGCGCGCACAGAAACGCGAGGATATTGATGCGCAGCAGCGGGTCGTTGCCATCCTCCGGGTCGAGTCTTGGGTACAGGCCGTCCCAGCAGTTAATCAGCAACCCCTGCACCAGCCCCAGGCCAGCGGCCAAGCCTGCGAAGGCGTGCAGATTGAGTTGGGCGCGCGTGGCCCAGATGGCCAGGCGCAGGTCGCGGCTACGCTCCATCATCGGCAATGCCAGCGCCATTACGCGCTTCCAGTCCGGGTCGATGGCCTGGGTAAGCGTGTCGCCGTACTGCACCTCGGGTTTACCCAGGGTCTCTTCTTCCAGCGCGAAGAATTGCGCCGAATATTCGAAATTCTGGCCACCGCCATCGGCCTCGCCCAGGGGCAAGGACAACCGGGTGAAATCCAGTGATTGAGCGTCGGCAGGCAACCCCATGCTGTGTCCCTCGTGCAAATTGCTCTGGCTGTAGAGCAATGCGTCGAGAGGTTGAATCCAACGGTTCAGAAAAACTGAGCCGGTTGGAGCCCATCGCTATGCCTACGGCCGAAAATGATCAGCGTGGGCGGATTTATATAGCGCGAGGCTTACACGCGAATGCAGGCAGTATCATGGCAGGGCGTAGGAATAAGCTGCGAATACCGGGCTTGTGGATTAAGGGCGCACACGCCAAAAACACTGCTGCCTACCTTTAGGTCGGCCACCCACCGACAAATGCGTCCTCCAGTGTCGGATGGGTCGGCACGCGGAGACCGAAGGTGTCGCGCAGCAGTAGCCGCAGTTCTTGCGCATTCTTCAACACGCGCTTTTCGCTGGGCTGATCCAGGCAGTGGATCGCGTATTGGGCGTTGTTCAAGGTATGGCGCTTACCGGGCGCCAGCAGCGCGACTTTCAATTGCCCCAGGAACGGCGAAGCCGGGTGGGTCGAGACGTACCAGTTGCCGATTTCGTAATCGATGGCCGCCTGCACTTGCAGGTCGAACACATACAAGCCACGCCATTCTCCCGCGACCTCGGCCCATAAGGTGTAGCTGCCCTCCTGCTGATTGAATGCCAGGCGATACGGCTCATGGGCCGTGGCCTGCACGGCCTCGGTGTCCAACCGCAACGGACTGCTCGGCACCATGCCGCCAAAGCCGACGTCGGTGATGTAGCGCACGCCTTCCAGGGTCACCAGGCTCAGGCGGTGGGTGCGCGCGGTGCGTGCGTCCGGCGGGCCGCCCATCACCACCCGCCCGGTAATACCGCGCGCGTCGAAGCCCAGTTCCTGCAGCAGCGCCAGGAACATCTGGTTCAACTCATAGCAATACCCACCGCGCCCATCGAACAAGACTTTCTGCTCGACGCTGGGCAAGTCGATGGGCACCGGCAGGCGCAGCAGGGTCGACAGGCTTTCAAAGGCGAAGGTGCACACATGGCGCAGTTGCAAATCCCGCAGGGTCTGCAGGGTGGGCGGTGGCGGCGACTCGTAACCCAGGCGTTGCAGGTACAGACGGCTGTGGTTCAGGAGGGTCATGGCGCGATCCTTGGGCGCAGGAGGAATGCGGCACTATGCCGCGCCGGCATGCAGATTGTCATTTTGAATGAACCTTTTTAAACCGTTTCCTATCCATCTATAACAAGACAGGGAGGCAACATGAGTACCGCAAAAATCTACACCATCCACTACCAACTGCACGGCCAACCGAAGTCCTTTGTGGTGCGTGCCGAAGTGATGAACAACGCCGAGGCCTGGCACTGGGCAGCCGTTGACGCTGACATTGCGCATGTCAGCCGTATCGGCCGGGTTGGCCATGAGCAGGTGAAAAAAACCACTCGCCCGTGGGCCGAGAAATACGGCATTACCGAAGTCACCTGGACACCGCCCAGATAAACAAAAGCCCCGCTCATTGGCGGGGCTCAGCTCATTTCTTCAAGTCGCCCAACGGATCGTAGGGCGGCTTTTTTTTCGCCTCATCCTTGTCCTTTTTATCCAGCGGGGCGATGGCCGGACCTACCGGATCAACCTGCGGATCAGCTACATCGGGCGAGTCCGGATCAAATCCCAGCTCATCCGTGCCGCTGGCGTGTTCGTTAGAGGGGGGGCCATCCGAGCGCTTGTTCATCACGGTCTCCTGTTATAGCGGGCGAGCTTTGTCGTGGAGGTTTTCCAGGTCTTCTTCGACGCGCTGCGCGTCATCCTGTTCGTCACGCTCTTTCGGGTCATTGGGGCGCAAGGCATCGTTGTCGCGCTCTTCTTCACCGGGGGTGCGATCCGGGTCGGGTGTACCGGGCGGGGGCTGCTTGTATTCGGGCATGGTGGTTCACCTCAAAGGGACTACACCGGTTTAGAGAAACTGCCACAGATCATGGTTCAACTTGATTGCCCCACCGCTGACCGCTGGCCATGAGAAGATGCCTGCCCCTACCCCGCCCTGGAGAACTGGACCGGATGTTCGAGCTCAAACCCTGCGACCCCGTCACCTACCGCCAACAGACCCGGCGCAGCACGCTGATCGTGGCCGTGCTGTTCATGGCGTTGGCCATGCTGCTGTCGAGCCTGGCGGTGATGCTGTTCGGCGAACCCGGCGGTGATAACGTGCGCTTCAATGTCGGCGGCGTATTTGCCGGGGTGTTGATTACCCTCGCCCTGGTGCGCGGCCCGTTCTGGACCCAACCGTGGCTGGCGGTGGCCGTGTATGGCTGGCAGCTCAAGCGCAACCTGATGCGCGTGACCAATGTGATGCACACCGTCACCGAGCGTGTGCAAGCGAATGATCCGACGGCCATGAAGGTGCTGCGGTTCTATCACCTGGGCCTGACGCAGATGCACGCCCTGGACGCCAATTCAAGCGCCCAGGCGCAGTTGGTGGGGAAAATCGAAGCTCATCAGGCGAAGATGCACGCGCTGGGGATCGACACCGAGCAACGCCGTTTTGATCCCGCCTGGCTGGAAACCTTGAAAAGCGCGTAAGTCAGTCTGCAGCCACGCGGGTACGCCAGCAGAACACCGCACTCACCGCAATCGCCGCCCCTGCCACGCCAAACACCAGGGGCGCCGAGGCCACCGGCAACAGCAGGCCCGCCAGCAGCGGCCCGAGGCCCGCGCCGATGTCACGCCATACCGCATTGGACGCCAGGGCCGACACTCGCATCGAACCGGGGTTGCGCTCGGCGACCAGGGTGGTTACCAGGGGCAGTTGCAGCGCGCGCAGCACCAACACCGCCGCCGCACCGACGATCACCCAATAGCTGCCGAACGCCGTCAACGCCAAGGCACTCAGGAACGAAAACAGCAACAGCATCGAGGTGGCGCCAAAACGCTGGGCCGCGTGGCCGCCCAGGGGACTCAAGAGCATTTCCGAGACATAACGCAGCGCCATCAAGCCGCCCGCGATCAGCACCGCGTCGCCGCCGAGCAGCTTTTGCGCCTGGATCGACAGGCCGAAAATAAACAGTCCATCCAGCGCCACGCCTTCGATAAACGACCACAGCGCGACGCTGTCGGGCCATTTAAAGCGACGTCCCGGGGTGCTGTGCAAATCATGCGCGGCGCTGGGCAGGCTGCGCGCCATCCACAGCCCCACCAGGCAACAGCCGGCGAGGATCACAAAGATCGGACGTGGCCCGGCCCACAGCGTCAGCCAGCCACCGAACGGTAACGCCAGCATCGGCCCCCAGGCGATCAAGGCCCGCGAACGCCCGGCCCGGCGCGCGGCGCCCTCCGGCTCGGAGGTGGCCAAGACCTGAGTCGACAGGTTCAACGCGGCGAAACACAAGCCCCACACCAGCCGCAGTCCCAACAATGCGGCAAAGCCCGACAGCACCGAATTGCCCAGGGCGCATAGCGTTGCGGCGCCGGCGGCGATCATGCAGGTCAGGCGATCACCGTTGCGCGCGTAGAAATTCAACACATGCCGGTAGCCGAAAATCCGCACCAGGCGGTTGGCCGCCAGCAATACCCCGGCCTGGGCCAGCGTGATGCCGAAGGCCTGCGACTCCATGGGCAGCAGCAGATAGAGCAACACGTCACTGGGCAGGCATAACGCCAGGGTCAACGCAGCGCGGCGGGAATGAGTATCAGCAGTGCGAAGGGCCAGGCTGGACATAAATCTGAAACATCCCGAAATATTCAGGTCGCCACGGTAGCCCTCCCATCGCAGGTTTTACAACGGCTTTTTCCCGTAGGGCAGTAAACGCAAGCCACTGGCCACGGCGCCCACCAGCGCAAACCCACACCCCAGCCACAGCGCATACTGCGGACCACCGCCAAGGGACAGGTGAAAACACAGCGCCACCAACGACGCCCCCAGCGTCTGCCCCAGCAACCGCGAAATCGCCACGATGCCGCTGGCCCCGCCGCTGCGCACCAACGGTGCACTGGTCATCAAGGCCTTGAGGTTGGGCGACTGGAAGAAGCCGAAACCGGCACCGCACAACGCCATGCGCCAGCCAATATCGAAGGCCGATGCACCGTTGCCCAAGGTTGCCAACGCGGCCATCCCCACACTCAACATCAACAGCCCGATACCGCACAGCAGGCCCAGGGACACACGGTCAGCCAGGCGCCCAGCGACCAGCGCCATCACCGCCACCACCGCCGGCCATGGCGTCATCAGAAACCCGGTTTCCACCTGGCTATGCCCCAGCACCGCCTGCAACAGAAAGGGCAGCGACACAAAGGCCAGGCCCTGGGCGCTGAAGGCGCAAATGGCCGTGAGGGAAGACAAGGCAAACACCGGCCGCTTGAACAGATCCAAAGCCAGCATCGGCGCCGGGTGCCCGGCCTGTCGGCGCAGCAGCAAAGCGCCACACACCAGCGCCACCGCAATCAGGCCCAGGGTCAACGCCCCCTGCGCACCATGCACCGCCGTGCCCAGCCCCAGCACCAGCAAGGCGAACAAGCCGGCACACAGCATGGCCGCGAGGCGGTCGAAGGCATGCCCGGTCATCGGCAGGGTCGGCAATGAGCGCAGGCCCAATGCCAACGCCAGCAAACCCAACGGCACATTGATCAGGTACAGCCAGTGCCAGGTCGCCACCGACAGAATCGCCGAAGCGGCGGTCGGCCCCAGGGTAAAGGCCAGTCCCACCACCAGCGAGTTATAGCCCAGGCCACGCCCAAGCATTTTTGACGGGTAGATATGCCGCAGCAAGGCTGTGTTGACACTCATGATCGCCGCCGCCCCCAGCCCCTGCACCACTCGCGCGGCAGTCAGGGTCACCAGCGAACCGGCCAGTCCGCAAAACAGCGACGAGACGATAAACAGCAGCAAACCGCCGAGATAGACCCGGCGGTGGCCCAGCACATCACTGAGCGACGCAAACGGCAGCACCGTGGCGATAATCGCCAACTGATAAGCGTTGACCACCCAGATCACCGAGGCGGAATCGGTACCAATCCCCTCGGCCAAGGTCGGCAATGCCGTGTTGACAATGGCCGTGTCCAGGGTCGCCATGCCGATCCCCAGGGAAATTGCGATCACGGCTGGCAGGCGTTTATTGAGGGGGAGCCCATCGGCAACAGAAGACATGAACAATCCGGACAGGGTGGCGAAGGCGTCTAGATTACGGGCAGATGGGGATTTTTTCAGTGGGGGATTGCGTGGCTGTCCGAATTTTCATGTTCAGCCACGATTACCAGGCAGAGACGCTCAGCCTGCCAGCGCACTCAGATCCAGCCGCCCAGCGAGGGTCGGCGGGCACCAATAGTAACCACCGGTCAACGGCGTGCTGATGCGGTACAGGCCATCGACAATCCCGTCTTCCAACCCGCTCATGCGGCGCAGTTGCGCTTCGAACGCGTCGAAGGAATGGCCAAATGCAAGGAACATCAACCCGGCCTGGCCGTTTTCGGCCCAGGGCATCGAGCGGCGTACCACGAAGGCTTCCGGGCTGAAGCTTTCCTGGGCAGTGCGTTTGGTGTGGGCGGACTCGGGGGCGTCTTCCAGCTCTTCGTTGTCACCATGGCGGCGGCCGATGATGTGGTCGCGCTCCTGGGCGGGCAACGCGGCGAAGCCATCGAGGTCGTGTTGCCATTGCTGGATCGCGGCGAAGCTGGCGCCGCTGGCGGTCAGGGCGGCTTCAACGGCGGCGTCGTCGTGGGGGTTTTCGGTGCCGTCTTCGTAGTCGGTGAGGTCGAACCCGGTCTTGTAGCGGAAGCCTTCGGTCGACTGTACCAGGCGAAACGCCGGAGCCAGGGCCTTCTCGAAAGCGCGGCTGCGCAACAATAACTCGCCGCGATCAACGCCATGCAGCCAGACCCACAGCGCCTGCTGGGTAGACGGGTTGTGTGCACCCGGCGCGCTCACGGTTGGAAAGCTGCGCAAGCCATCAACCGTTGCACCCAGCGCGTTTACCAGCGGCTCGCCAAACCCGACCACTGCCGCCGAATCGGTCAACTGCACCAGTGCGTCCAGCGCAGCGGGCACGGCTGCCAGGGTGTCCACGGCAAAAAACAGATGGCGTGCCTGCAAAGGCACCGGTGCGGCAAGAATGCCCGGCTGGTACTGACTCATGTGAACTCCTTCAAGAAAGGCGCGCAGTCTACTATCTCGAAGAGCAGGCCACACGCCCCGTGTGCGTACTGCAAAGCGCACAAGCCTTGCCATAGAGCCCTGTGTTGGATGACTCTCTAGTCATGTTTTGTAACTACTTCAGGGGAAGTGACATGACCACCAGCAACCTGCTCGCCCAGCTGTTTCCCACCAGCGTTGCCGATATTCCCGAGCAATACCGCCTGGCGGCGCCCATCGAACAGCGTGATTACCTGGTGGACGGCCAGTTGCAGGTGTGGAACGGCCCCTTGGCCCAGGTGCAAAGCCCGGTGCAATTGGGCGACCGCCGCGTAGTCATCGGCAGTACGCCGTTGCTGGACGCCGAGACCGCCCTCACCGCCCTCGACGCCGCCGTGCGCGCCTACGACCGTGGCCAGGGGGAATGGCCGACGATGCGCGTGGCAGACCGCATCCAGCATGTCGAAGCGTTTTTGCGGCGTATGCGCGAACAGCGCGACGCGGTGGTCAAGCTGCTGATGTGGGAGATCGGCAAGAACCTCAAGGACTCGCAGAAAGAGTTCGACCGCACCTGCGACTACATCACCGACACCATCAATGCCCTCAAGGAACTCGACCGCCGCAGCAGCCGCTTCGAGCTGGAGCAGGACACCCTCGGGCAAATCCGCCGTGTGCCCCTCGGCGTGGCGCTGTGCATGGGCCCCTACAACTACCCGCTCAACGAGACGTTTACCACGCTGATCCCGGCGCTGATCATGGGCAACACCGTGGTGTTCAAGCCGGCCAAGCTCGGCGTGTTGTTGATCCGTCCGTTGCTGGAGGCGTTCCGCGACAGCTTCCCGGCCGGGGTGATCAACGTGATCTACGGCAGCGGCCGCGAAACCGTCAGTGCATTGATGGCCAGCGGCAAGATCGACATCTTTGCCTTTATCGGCACCAACAAAGCCGCCAGTGACTTGAAAAAGCTGCACCCCAAGCCACACCGCTTGCGTGCCGCCCTGGGCCTGGATGCGAAAAACCCTGGCATCGTGTTGCCCGAGGTGGACCTGGACAATGCCGTCAGCGAGGCCGTCACCGGCTCGTTGTCCTTCAACGGCCAGCGCTGCACCGCGTTGAAAATCCTGTTTGTGCATGAGGACGTGGTCGATAGCTTTATCGAGAAATTCAACCGCAAGCTGGAGACCCTCAAGCCCGGTATGCCCTGGGAAGACGGCGTCTCACTGACACCGCTGCCGGAAGTCGGCAAGGTCGATTACCTCAACGGGCTGGTGGCCGATGCGCAACAACATGGCGCCCAGGTGGTGAATGCCAATGGCGGTACCAGCCGTGGTTCGTTCTTCTACCCGGCAGTGCTGTACCCGGTGAACCCGCAGATGCGCGTGTACCACGAGGAACAGTTCGGCCCGGTGGTGCCCATCGTGCCCTACCGTGACCTTGACACGGTGATCGAGTACGTACTCGACTCGGACTTCGGCCAGCAATTGAGTATTTTCGGCACCAACGCCGTGGAAGTCGGGCGCCTGGTGGACACCTTTGCCAATCAGGTCGGCCGCATCAATATCAATGCCCAGTGCCAGCGCGGGCCAGACACCTTCCCGTTCAACGGACGCAAGAACTCGGCCGAGGGCACGTTGTCGGTACATGACGCGCTGCGCGTGTTTTCGATCCGCACCCTGGTGGCCACCAAGTTCCAGGAGAGCAACAAGGCGCTGGTCAGCGATATCCTACGCAACCGTGACTCAAGCTTCCTGACCACCGACTATATCTTCTAAGCACATTTGGATTGTGCACATCTCCAACACCGAGGCCACTTTAGTACTGATGAACCTGCCACTCTTCGCCCGGCGCCTGCTGCGCCCCTTGCTCGACCCGTACCGCCGCTATCGCCACGCCAAGCTGATCCACGCCGTGCGCGTGTCCATCGGCTTGCTGGCGACGATCCTGCTGACCACCGGCATCAACCTGCCCCACGGTGAATGGGCGTCGGTGACCATGCTGATTGTGATCGGAGGCTTGCAGCACCACGGCAATATCGGCAAGAAAGCCGTGGAGCGCGCCTACGGCACCTTGATCGGCGCCAGCGTCGGCTTGTTGCTGGTGGTGCAACAGGCCTACTTCGGCCAGCCGCTGCTGACCTACCTGCTGATGTCGGTGGTGTGCGGGTTCTTTTCCTATCACGCCATCGGCAAGGGCGGCTACATCGCACTGCTGTCGGCGATCACGGTGTTTATCGTGGCCGGACACGGTGACAATCCGATCTCGGATGGCTTGTGGCGCACGGTCGACATCCTCATCGGCATCGTGTTGGCCCTGGCCTTCTCCTTCGCCCTGCCGCTGTATGCCGTGTACTCGTGGCGCTACAACCTGGCCAGCGCGTTGCGCGACTGCGCCGCGATCTATAGTCGGATCATCAATGGCCAGTCGGTCACCGATGATGAGCACCTCAAGGTGCTCAACCGCTTGAACGCCGCGATGCTGCAATTGCGCTCGCTGATGCCGTCGGTGTCCAAGGAAGTGCGGATTTCCATGACCGAACTGGACGCCATCCAACGTCATCTGCGCATGTGCATCAGCACCCTGGAGATTCTCGGCAACACCCGCCCGAACCCTCGGGATGAACAGGCGATGGCGCGCATGCAGGTGATGTTGAAAGCCGAGCACCGGCAGATTCGAGTGCAGTTGGTGGGGATGGCACGGGCATTGAAGTCAGGCGTCACAGAACGCCTGGAGCGCCCCAGCCCTATTGGCGGCGGCGAGCCCATGCTGGATGCGCCGGTTTACAGTGCACTGGATGGGTATCGATTGTTGACGGTGCAACTGGCGGCGAATGTGGACGCGATGCGCCAACGGCTGGCGAAGAGCGCCGGACGTTGGAGGATCTAGAAAGGTGGCCCGTTGACCTGTTTACTCACATCAACACTTTCACACTTTCTCTTACATATTTTTCACGTTTTATTCACATCCCGAGACGTAGGGTGAAGCCTCATCCGTTACAAATGTTGCACATCAAGCCCGCCGCCCCAGCGGGCTTTTTTTTGCCTGGGATTTGAGTTAACGCGAGGCCTTGGCAGCTGGCGCAGCCGCTTGTTCACGAATGGCACGCTGGGTATCCAGCACCTTGGCCAGCGCGTGCTCGGCTTCCGGGCTTTGCTGCGGCACACGAATCGCCGCCGAGACGAGGGTGATCAGCTTGGCCATCACCTCGGCATCTGTCGCCGGGCGGCCCAGGCTCATGGAGTTCATCAGCAGGCGCAGTTCGGTGCCGGCCATGACCCCGGAAATGGCCTTGAGGGCAAATTGCAGGCGCACTCCCAGCTCATTGCGCGGTAGGTCCGGCAAGGCCAGGGCGAAGGCTTCGAAGAAGCGCTGGAACACCGGCTGGTAATGCACCTTGAGGTATTCCTGGATAAACGGCGAGGTGTCGCTGTACACCCGCCCGAGGAACCGAATGAACGAACGTCCTTCGCCGCTCGCCGGGTCGCTGCGCTCCAGGCCCATGGCCGGGGCGAAGAGCACGCCGAGCAAGGTGTCGCAATCCAGCGGGCCATCGGATTCGGCTTCGCAGCGCGCCAGCAGCTCCAGACGCTGTTCATTGAGCGGCTCCAGGCGTTGCATCAGCAGGGTCTTCATCAGGGAGTCCTTGTCCCCGAAGTGGTAGTTCACGGCAGCCAGGTTGACCTGGGCGCGCTCGGTAATCTGCCGTAACAATACAGCGTCATAACCGTACTTAATGAAGAGAGCCTCTGTCGCATCCAGCAATCGAGTCTTGGTAACGTTTGGAGCGCTGAGTTTCTTCGCGACCATAAGGGTTCCACGGCGGAAATATTGTTTTAAAAAATAATTTGATTTTTTATACCGGGGCGGCCGGTTGAAAGCAAGTAGTGACACACCGCCATACTATCCAAAGCCTTTGCCAGCGGGCATTTTTAGGCGAGTCAGGGGTGTTTTGGTAGACCCGTACACTCGCGACTGAAATCGTTTCAAAGGGTAAAACCGCTCTACACCCATGGCTGGCGAAGCCCACGGAACACGGTTAGTATTCAAACAATATTTTAAAAACAAGAAATAAAACCAGTCCGTGACGCGAACCAGACAGCTCCCGAACTTGTTACAAAGATTTACAGGGGGCATGACGGCGGCGTCGAGACTGCAGGCGTAGTCACGATGACAGATACCCGCGCGCACCCAGGCTTGATCTCCCTGCAAGGCATCGGCAAGCGCTATCAGCTCGCCGGGCAAGAACTGACCATTCTCAATGAGGTGTGCCTGTCCATCGCTCGCGGTGACAGCTGCGGCATCCTCGGCGCCTCAGGCTCCGGCAAAAGCACCCTGCTCAATATCCTCGGCCTCCTGGACTTGCCCAACAGCGGCCAGTACCACTTTGCCGGCCACGATATCTTCAGCGCCTCCCCGGACGAGCTGGCGGCGATCCGTAACCAGCAGATCGGTTTTGTGTTCCAGAGCTTCAACCTGCTTCCGCGCCTCAGCGCCCTGGACAACGTCGCGCTGCCCCTGAGCTATCGCGGTGTGTCGCGGCATGAATCGGTGGAGCAGGCCCTGCGCATGCTCGAACAGGTCGGGCTGGCGGAGCGCGCCCACCATCGCCCTGCCGACCTCTCCGGTGGCCAGCGCCAACGTGTGGCGATTGCCCGTGCATTGGTGGGCAAGCCCTCGGTGATCCTGGCCGACGAACCCACCGGCAACCTCGACAGCAGCACCGCCCAGGACATCATGGACCTGCTCCTAGCGCTGAACCGCGAGCAGCAGGTGACGCTGATCATCGTCACCCACGACCCGCAGATCGCCGCACGTCTGGACCGCAAGATCCTGGTGCGCAATGGCGTGGTGCACGAGGCCGACCGCCTATGAGCCTGCGGGTCGAACAGAGCTTCAGCCAATTGCTGCATGAAGCCTTCGTCAGCCTGCGCACCTTGGGCAAGCGCTCGGTACTGGCTCTGCTGGGCATCGTGATCGGCAGTTCATCGGTGGTGGCACTGATCAATATCGGCCATAACGCGGCGGTGGATGCCGCGATGATTTTCAAGGACATGGGCACCGACACCCTGGTGGTGCAGTTCCCGCCCAAAGGCAGCAGCAACGTACCGATGCGCACGCAACTCGACCTGCAGGCGGTACGCCAGGCCGTGCCGGGCATTGCCCATATCGGCGCACTCACCGTGTTCAGCGGGCCCATTGTGTTCCATGGCCGCACCGTCAACGCGAACTTCGTCGGCACTACGCCGGACATCCCCCAGGCGATGCGCATGGTGCTGCAGCAGGGGCGTTTCCTGTCGAGCTTCGACGCCAACGAAACCTATGGTGTGATCGGCGCCCAGATCGCCGAGGCCCTCGGGACGCCAGGTGATCCGTTGCAACTGGGCGATCGCGTGCGCATCAACGATTACCTGTTCCTGGTGGTGGGCATTCTGCGTGAGCAACCTCGGGCAATGCTGATGCCGGTACAGGCCAATGAGTCGCTGTTCATCCCCGCCGAAGGCATGCGCCGCATCTATGCCATGCCGCAGATCGGCAATGTGATTATCCGCGCCGCGCCCGGCCAGGACATGGAGCGCATTGCCCGGGAAGCCGCCGTCGCCTTGCAGCCCCAGCTCACCGACCACACGGTCGACATCCAGGTGCCCCAGCAAATGATCGACGGCATGACCCGGCAAAGCCGCACCTTCGCCTACCTGCTGCTGGCCCTCGGCGCCATCTCCCTGGTCGGCGGTGGCGTGGGGGTGATGAACGTGATGCTGATGAACGTGTCGGAGCGCCGCCGCGAAATCGGTATCCGCATGGCCCTGGGCGCTCGCCAGCGGGACATCCGCAACCTGTTCCTGCTCGAAGCCGTCACCCTCACCGCCGTCGGCGCGCTGTGCGGTGCGGTACTCGGGATGACCGCCGCCTGGCTCTATGCCTGGCTGTCGGGCTGGATTTTCGACCTGGCCGTCGCCGCCCTGCCCTTGGGGGTGGGCAGTACGTTGCTGGTGGGCTTGTTCTTTGGCATCTACCCGGCGGTGTCTGCCTCACGGTTGCAGCCGGTGGAGGCCTTGCGGGATGAATAAATGGCTATGGCTACTCGCACTGATCAGCCTGCCCGGCATGGCCGCCGATGTGGTCATCAAGCCGTCAGCCCCCAGCAGCATCCGCAGCGGTTACGACCGGGGCGTGTCCTTGAATGCCCAGGTCACCACCATGACCCTGGGTGACGCCGTGTACCTGGGCCTGCGCAACAACCCGGCGATCCGTAGCGCCTACCTGCAACGGGTGGCGCAGAAATTCGACCTGCGCGTCGCCGAAGACGTATTCAACCCCAAGCTTACCCTCAACAGCTATTACCGCAGCACCCGTGGCTCCCAGGACAGTGCGCGCAATGCCAACGTAGCACCGGCCACCAGTTTGCTCAGTGAGTACGGCACCCGCCTGAGCATGGCCTGGACCCAGCAGTTGAACAACGCCGACCGCGCCGGCCGCTACCGCAGCGACGGCCTCGACCTGGCGATCATCCAGCCGTTGATGCGCGGCGCCGGCTGGGACGCCACCACCGCACCGCTGCGCCTGTCGCGCCTGTCGGAACAGGCCAACCGCCTGAACCTCAAGGCGACCGTGGCGCAGACCATCAGCCAGATCATCGCCACCTATCGCGAACTGCTGCGGGCCCAGGAGCAACTGAGCATTGTGCAGGACGCCCTCAAGCGCTCCGGTACGTTGCTGGAGGTGAACAAGGCCTTGATCAGTGCCGGGCGCATGGCCGAATTCGAAATCGTGCAGACCGAAGCCGACATCGCCACCCAGCAACTGGGCGTCGAAGAAGCGCAGAACCAACTGGACACCAGCCGCCTGGCCTTGCTGCGCCTGCTGGCCCTGGACCTGTCGACGCCGATTCGCGCCAGCGAAGCCCTGGAAGCTAAGCCCATGCAGATCGACAAGCGCCAGGCCTTCAACCTCGCGCAGACCCAGCAACCGGAATACCTCGCCGCCCTGCTCGGCAGCCAGCAGGCCGACCTCAACCTGGTGATCGCCAAGGACTCCGGGCGCTGGCAGGTGGACCTGGTGGCCGGCGCGAACCAGATACGTGACGCCTACAATAACGACGGCGGCAGCACCAACAACCGCACCTGGGACAGCTACGCCGGGGTGCAGGTGCAGATTCCCATCGGCGACATCAGCACGCGCCAGGCCGAAGTGCGCGCGCGGGTCAACGTGGAGGACCAGGAGATCCGCATCACCGACGCCCGCCAGGAACTGGAACGCAACGTCAACGACGTGGTGCGCGACCTCGGCACCCGCTGGCGCCAGTATGAAATCTCCCAGCGCGCGGTGGAGTTGTCGCGGCGCAAGATCGAGATCGAGCGGGAAAAGCTCAGCGCCGGGCGCTCCACCAACTTCCAGGTGCTGAGTTTCGAGAACGACCTGCGCAACGCCGAAAACGCACAGCTCAACGCACTGATCGCTTATTTGAACGCCCAGACCCAGCTCGACTTGACCCTGGGCATGACGCTGGAAAGTTGGGAAATCGCCCTCAATGACTATTAAACAGAAAGGCCTGCTGGGCGCTGTGTTGATCGTGCTGCTGGCCGGCGCGGGCCTGGCCCTGCGCAGCCCGGCCGAAGGCCCGGCCACCACCGGCGAGCAATGGCTGGCCGTCAAGCCCGACCCGCTGGTGCACCAGATCGGCCTGGTGGGCAAGATCGAGCCCGACACCACCCTCACCCTCACCGCGCCGTTCGATGGCAATGTGCAGGCCAATCTGGTGGAGCAAGGCCAGCGGGTCGAAGCCGGCCAAGTGTTGCTGCGCATGGACCCGGCCACCCTTGAAGTGCAATTGCGCGAGGCCCTCTCCGCCCAGCTCAAGGCGCGGCGCACCGTGCAGGAAATGCAGGACTGGGACAGCGGCCCCACCGTCAGCCGTGCGCGCCGTAGCCTGCGCACTGCCGAGATGACCGCCGGCAACACCCAACGCAAACTCACTGAAAGCGAAAACCTGTTCAAGCGCGGCATCATCCCGCGCAATGAGCTGGACGATCTCAAGCAGCAGACCCAGCAGCAACAACTGGACCTCGCCTCCGCCCGCAGCGAACTGCAACAGGCCCTCGACCAGGGCAAGGGCGAATACCGCCAGATCGCCGACATGGAGCTGACCAACGCCACGGTGAAATACGAGGCCCTGCGCACGTTGCTAGCAGGCAAGGAGATCAAGGCGCCGTTCTCCGGCATCGTCGTGCCCGCGCCCGGCAATAATGGGCCCCCAGGCGGCGGCAACACGAACGCGCCCATTCAGGCCGGCAGCAGGGTCAGCCAGGGCCAGGTGCTGTTCGGCCTGGCCAATATCGAGCGGCTGAAAATCGTCGCCAAGGTCTCTGAGCTGGACATCAACCAACTGCATCAGGGCCAGGCGGTAGAAGTGCTGGGCGATGGCTTTGACGGCGAACGGCTGAGCGGCTCGGTGAGTGTGGTCAGCGGCTTGGCGATTGCCGGCGACAGCCAGGGCAGCGCGCAGTTTCCGGTGACGTTGTCGATTCCCAAGCTGACCCCGCAACAGTTGCAGCGGGTGCGGCTGGGGATGAGCGCGCGGTTGACCATCGTCACCTACAACAATGCGCAGGCGATTGTGATTCCGAGCGAGGCGATCCAGGCGGATAGGACGGTGGAGTATCGAGAAGCGATGGATAAGCCGGTGGAGCGGGTGAAGGTGACCACCGGGCAATCGACGCCGCAGGGGGTTGAGGTGTTCGGCCTCAAGCCCGGCTTCGTAAAGACCTCAAGATAAATGGAGATTCCCTGTGGGAGGGGGCTTGCTCCCGATGGCGGTGGATCAGTTAAAAACCTGTGTCTGACACACCGCTATCGGGAGCAAGCCCCCTCCCACAGGTGACGGGTTGCCCGTTCTGTCCCTTAACTGACCGGCATTGGGGCTTGCCCCCTCCCACATTTAGATATGCGCCAACTTCAATGCCAATGCCTTGGCCTGAAGCGCCACATCCGTCACCGCCGTGCTCTCCCACCACATCCCCCGCAACGGTGGGCCCATGGCGAACAATCGCGCGCTGACCTCGCCCTGGGCATCCAGCACGGCGCCGGACGTGTCCGCCGCAATCCCCAACGCCAACGGCCCCGGCGTGATCAGCCCGCGCTTGAGCAACTGCTGCGGCAGCGGCCGGGCCACGCGGCGCCAGTCGTATTCGATGCCGCTGGAATTGATCAGCGCTGCCCCCGACTCCTGGGTGATCGCCTGTTCGCCCCGATAACGCAAACGAATGGTCACGCCCTCGCCCGCAGGCTCCAGCCCCTTGAACGACGCCGCGCGAATGCGCAACCGCCCAACTTCATGCAGCCTTGCCACCAGCTGCGCACTCAACGGCGGTGAGCGGTGGTGATGGCTTTCCCACCAGGGCCGCACATGCCGCACGAACTGACGTTTCTCGCCCTCGCTGGCCTGGCTCCACAACCGGCCGATATGCGCACGCACCGTGTCCAGTGGCGACTGCCAATCGATACCCTGCGCCAGTGCGAGGCGGCATTGGCGACGCACCTCGTGCAGCAGTTGCCGAGGGCTGCGCAAGGCGTGGTCAGCAGCGAGGAAATCCTCCCAGCCCGGTGGCTGCCGGCGCACATGGGGCAACAAGCCGTGGCGTGAAAACACCTCGATGGGCCCACGATGCCCGGCCTGTTCCAGGGACACCACGGCGTCGACCATGGTCAACCCGGAGCCGATGATCAGCACGGGCGCCTGCGGGTCGATCCGGGTCATGGCCTGCACGTCCCAAGGATCCACCGCAGCAGCGTTCAAACCGCTGGATTCGGTCTGCGGCGTGCGCGCCGCCGGGAACATGCCGGTGGCCAACACCGCCTGGGCGCCGCGCAGTTGCTGGCCATTGTCGAGGGTCAGCAACACTGAATCGTCGCCGACTTGCAGGTCGACGACTTCGGCGCGGATATGCTCGACGGTGGACGCCGACAACGCCTTGGCTTCAGCCAGCCGTTGCTGCGCATACAGGCCAAAAATCCCGCGTGGCGGGAACAGTTCGCTGATGGGCACGTGCTGCTGGTCCGACTCGGGCCAACCACCGGCGCCAATGTAGTCGGTGAGCCATTGGGTCAGGTCATCGGCATTGTCCGGGTCGACGCTCATGCGCGCCGCATTGCCGTTCAAGGTGTGGCCCAGTTCGACGGCGCTGTAGGCCTCGCCACGGCCCAGTTCCACGCGCGGTTCGATCACCAGGATCCGGCGCTGCCCAGGCCGGCGCAGCAGTTGCACCGCCAGCATCGTGCCGCTCAGGCCGCCGCCGATGATCAGGACATCAGCGTTGCGGAGGGATTCAGTCATGCATATTCGCCTTTACTGTTTACCCAGATAAATATCGTGCAAATCGCCCCGCGCCAACAGCTCGGCGGCGCTGCCACTCAAGGCCACGCGCCCAGTATCTAGCACGTAGCCCTGGGACGCATAGTTGAGCGCGACGTTGATGTTCTGCTCGGCGATCAGGAAGCTCACCTGCTGCTCGCGGTTGAGCTGCGCGATGATCTCGAAGATCTCTTGCACGATCATAGGCGCCAAACCCATGGACGGCTCGTCGAGCAGTACCAAAGTAGGACGGGTCATCAAGGCGCGGCCAATGGCGACCATTTGCTGCTCGCCGCCGGAGGTCAGGCCGGCGCGGGTGTGGCGCTTGGTCTTGAGCCGGGGGAACCAGGCGTAGATGCGCTCCAGGTCTTGCTCCATGGCCTTGCGGCTCAGGCGCCGCACAAAGCCGCCGCTGCGCAGGTTGTCTTCGACGGTGAGCTGGCCGAATACATGGCGACCTTCCAGCACATGCACCATGCCTTGGCGCACGCGCTGGCTGGGGTCGACGCCGGCCAGGTCGACGCCGGCGTATTCGATCACGCCCCGGCTGACTTCGGCGCGCTCGGCACGCACCAACCCGGAGATCGCCTTGAGGGTGGTGCTCTTGCCGGCGCCATTGGCCCCGAGCAAGGCGACGATAGCGCCCTTGGGCACGCTCAGCGACACGCCGGCCACGGCGAGGATCGCGCCGTCGTAGATCACTTCAATATCGTTGACCGTCAACAACGACGGGCTGGTGGCTTCGGTAGCGAGCTGGCTCATGATTTATTCATCCCCGGTGCAGGTGCGTGGCGTCAGGCCTTTTTCCTTGGCGAAGGCGGCGGATTTTTCATCGATCAGCGGGCGCAGCAACGCGCGGTCGGCAGCGATCCAGTCGCTGATCAGCGTCCAGTGGGCACCGTCCCATTGCTGCACGCGCGCTGAACCGCCGCCTTCGTGGTCGCGGCATGACAACTTGAGGTTCTGCATCAAGCCCAGGTAACCCATGTCCTTCAAGCGCGCGTCATCGATATTCAGGTGTTCCAGGCCCCAGCGGCCTTCTTCGCCATTGAGCGGACGCTTGCCGAACTTGGCCTGGCCGGTGCGAATCGCTTCTACAGCCACGGCGGCGTTCACCAGGCCGGAGTTGTAGTAGACGCTGCCGAAGTTTTTTAGGTCCTTGAGGTCGCTGTGGCCCTTGTCGAGGATGTATTGCTTGAGGCGTTTGTGGATCTCGAAATCCGCACCTGCCGGGTAAGGCGTGAGCGCCAGGTAGCCCTTGGCGGCGGCGCCTGCGGGCAATACGTCTTCGCTGGAACTGGCCCAGATGTCGCCGATGATATGGTCCACCGGGAAACCGAAGCGTGCGGCGGTTTTCACCGCCACCGGGGTAGACACGCCCCAGGTGCGCAGGAACACCCAATCCGGGTTGGCCTGGCGTACCTGGCGCCATTGCGCAGACTGTTCGTTACCCGGGTCGGCCACCGGAATCTGGATATTTTCAAAGCCGTATTTTTCCGCCAGCAATTTCAGCGGGCCAAGGGTTTCGCGGCCGTAGGCCGAGTCGTGGTAGACCGTGGCGATCTTCTTGCCCTTGAGTTTGTCGAAGCCGCCTTCACGCTGGGCGATGTAGTTCACCAGGGTCGACGCCTCGCTGTAGAACGTCAGCATCACCGGGAAGTTGTACGGGAACACGGTGCCGTCGGTGGCTTCGGTGCGACCGTAGCCGAGGGTGATCAGCGGGATCTTGTCCACCTCTGCCCTTTCGCTGAGCGCATAGGCCGCCGGTGCGCCGTTGGGCTGGTACACCGCGACCGGCGCGCCATCCAGGCCGTTCTTGAAGCGCTCGTAGCACTCGATGCCTTTCTCCGCCGTCCACTCGGTCTCGCATTCCTGCCACACCAGCTTGACGCCATTAATGCCGCCTTCGACCTCGTTGATATAGCGCAGGTAGTCGATCATCCCGGCCCACACCTGCACGCCGCTGGACGCGTAGGCGCCGACGCGGTAGGTGGCCAAGGGAAAGAACTGCTGGTCGGCCGAGGCTACCGCCTGGGGCACGGCACCGGCCAGGGCAGCCAGCGCGAAGGCGGCGCCGGCCAGGGAGCGTTTCAAGGATGCACGCATAGGGATTCTCTTATTCAGTCAGAAACGTAGAGGCCACTGACGCAGCCGATCGCGAAGGTTGTGCAACAGGCGAATCAAGCCCTCGGGCTCCTTGATCAGGAACACGATGATCAACACGCCAAAAATGATTTTCTGCAGGTTCTGCAACTGCCCCGCGTCCACCGAGCCACCGAACAACGCCTGCCCGGCATGGCTAAGGAAGATCGGCAGCAAACTGATAAACGCCGCGCCGACGAAGTTGCCGGCGATGCTGCCCATGCCGCCGATAATGATGATGAACAGAATCTGGAATGAGCGATTGATGTCGAAGCTGCTGGCGCTGGCCGTGCCCAGGTAGGCAAACGCCCACAACGCGCCGGCGATGCCGAGGTAGAACGAACTGACCGCAAACGCCAGGCGCTTGTAGCGCACCACCGGGATGCCGACCACGGCGGCGGCGGTGTCCATGTCGCGGATCGCCATCCAGTTGCGGCCCACCTGGCTGCGCACCAGGTTGACGGCGGCCCAGGTCAACAGCAGCACCGTGACCAGGGTCAGCCAGAAGCGGCCCAGCGGCGTGTTGAGGTCATGGCCGAACAACGCCAGCTTCGGCGCCGAAATGGTTCCGGACGAACCGTAGTTGTAGAACCAGGGGAATTTGACGAACAGCCACTCCAGGAAAAACTGCGCGGCCAGCGTGGTGACCATCAGGTAGAAGCCTTTGATCCGCGAGCTGGGCAAGCCAAACAGCAGCCCGACCAACGCACTGATGATCCCGCCGCCGAGCAGCGCCACCGGCAGGCCCAGCTCCGGCAGGCGCAGCAGAAACCCATAGGTGGCGAAGGCGCCGACGGCCATGAACCCGGCGGCACCGACCGAGGTTTGCCCGGTGTAGCCAGTGAGTAAATTCAGGCCCAGCCCGGCCAGCGACAGCACCAGGAACGGGATCAGGATCGCATTGAGCCAATAGTCATTGCCCCACAGCGGCACCACGATAAACGCCACCGCCAGCAGGCCGACCAGGCTCCAGGGCACGCGCCGTTGAATCAGCAGCAACGGTGCGGTGTGTTCAGCAACAGGGATCGACATGCTTTCAGACTCGCTCGATGGCACGCTCGCCGAACAGGCCGGCGGGACGGATATACAGGAAGGACAACGCCAGCACATAGGCGAACCACGGCGTGATGCCGCCACCGATCAGCGGGCCGATATACACCTCGGCGAGGTTCTCCGCCGCACCGACAATCAGCCCGCCGACAATCGCCCCGCCAATCGAGGTGAAGCCGCCGATGATCAACACCGGCAACGCCTTGAGCACCACCAGCGACAGCGAAAACTGCACGCCCTGGCGCGCCCCCCACAACAACCCCGCCACCAGCCCGACAATGCCGGCCACTGCCCAGACGATCTGCCAGATGCGGTTGAGGTTGATGCCGATGGACAGCGCGGCCGTGGTGTCATCCGCCACCGCGCGCAGCGACACGCCAATGCGGGTCTTGTTGAACAGCAGCGCCAGCACCGTCACCAGCACCACGGCAACGGCTGCGGCGATCAGGTCGAACTGGCTGAGCATCAGCGGCCCGACGAACAGCGGTACGTCGTCGATGCCCAGGTCCAGGGCGCGTACTTGCGAGCCCATCACGCCTTGGGCCAGGCCTTCGATAATGAACGACAGGCCCAACGTCGCCATGAACAGCGTGATTTGCGAGCGGTTCACCAGTGGCCGAAGCACCAGGCGTTCGATGAGCAAGGCGCCGACAATCATCACGATCACCGTCAACAGCAGTGCCAGGGCAAACGGCACGCCTTGGTCATGGAGGCTGACGAAGGTCAGCGCGGCAAACAGCAGCATCGAGCCCTGGGCAAAATTGAACACGCCGCTGGCCTTGTAGATCAGCACGAAGCCGATGGCGACCAGGGAGTACATGGTGCCGGCGAGCAGGCCGCCGAGCAGGGTTTCGAAGAAGAACGTCATCAGTGCGTCACTCCCAGGTAGGCCGCGATCACCTCGGGGTTGGCCTGCACCTCGGCGGGTGTGCCATCACCGACCTTGCGCCCGTAGTCGAGTACCACCACATGGTCGGACAGGCCCATGACCACGCCCATGTCGTGTTCGATCAACACCACGGTGGTGCCGAGGTCGCGGTTCACGTCGGCAACGAAGCGCGCCATTTCCTGTTTTTCCTCGGCGTTCATGCCGGCCATGGGTTCGTCCAGCAGCAACAGGCTCGGCCCGGCGATCAACGCACGGCCCAGCTCCACGCGCTTTTGCAGGCCATAGGACAGGTTGCCCACCAGCACATCGCGGTAGGCTTGCAGCTCCAGGAATTCAAGGATGCCCTGGGCGCGCAGGCGGAAGGTTTCGGCTTCACGGCGTGCGCGTGGCAAACCGAGGGCCTGTTCGATAAAGGTGGTGCGCATATGCCGCGACAGGCCGGTGAGGATGTTGTCGAGCACGCTCATTTTCTTGAACAGGGCGTTGTTCTGGAAGGTACGGCCGATACCACGGCGCGCGGCGCCCAGGGGGTCGATGCGGTGGAAGTGTTGCGCCTCGAAAACGATCTCGCCGGCATCGAAGCGATACACGCCGTTAAGTACGTTGAGCAATGAACTCTTGCCGGCGCCGTTGGGCCCGATCAACGCGCAGATTTCACCGCGCGCTACCTCGAACGACAGCCCATTGATCGCCTTGACGCCCTTGAACGACAGCGAGATGTCCCGCACCTGGAGGATGGCTTGGCTCATGCACGCTCCCGTTTGAATTCGGCAAGCCACGTCGGCTCAGCATTGGACTTGAGGGGCTGCCAGATAGAGACCAGCCGCTGGAAACCCAGCAGTTTGCGCACGCGGTTTTTCAGCAGGCGGCGCAGGCCGCTGTGCGGGTGGGCGATGGCCCAGTCGCACAGGCGTCGACGCCAGGTGCCGTGGGGTGCCAGGCGGCTTTCGATCTCGTCGGCCAGGTGCAGCAAACGGGCGGGCGACAGCAGCAGGCCGGTGGGAGCGACTTCGCTGCGATCACGCCGCGCCGAGGCCAGGCTTTCCGGGAAGGCCAGGCCGTGACCGCTGCTCAGCCACTGCTCGAGCACCACGGCCAGGCCGCCTTGCCACTGGGTGCCTTCTTCGCTCCACAGCGCGGTTTCTTCCGCTGGCTGCCACCACCGCTGCAGATGTTGCGCCGGGTCCACGGGGCCGAGCAGTTGGGCGAAATTCAACCGCTGGGTGAACGTCCAATCGCGCTGGCGACCTTGAACGTAGGCGTGGCTGGGATGAATACGCCACAGCTGTTGCTCCAAGGCCTGCGGCTCGAGGTTATCGGCCAGCGTCAGCACCTGCCCGCCGACGGACTGGGCCGCCAACGCCAGCAACAGCAGGTTCGGTTCAAAGGCGCCGCAGAGCACCAAGCGTGACTGTTGACTGAAATCTTGCTGGCGCAAACCATCGGCCAGGCGTTCGACGTCGCGCAAGATGTCGATCCAGCGCCAGGCGTACCACTGGCCCTGGCGCTTGTGGCGCAGGGCGATGTGCAACGGCGTGAGTTGTGCCCAGCGTTGCAGGTGCTCCAGGAGGGCCGTTGGTTCGTGCACGCTCATAGGGGGTTGCTCCTATTGGGGGGTGTGCGTGCGGTGGTCCGCTGGCTTGATTATTTGGATCGACACAGGACAACTGTGGGAGGGGCGGTGCGACGATTCGGCTTGCTCCCGATGGCGGTGTGTCAGTTAGAACACCTTTGACTGAGCCAACGCCATCGGGGGCAAGTCGAATCGTCGCACCGCCCCTCCCACATTGGATTTATGTGCATTCGATAGATCGCGATAGCCGGCGCCCGGGTGGTTCGCACCCAACCTTGCACCGTCGCCAAATAACTTCTCGCGCAACGTGCCCTGGGCGTATTCGGTCTTGTACACGCCGCGCTTCTGCAACTCCGGCACCAGCCATTCGACGGCGTCGACAAAGGTTTCATGGGTCAGCGCATAGGCGAGGTTGAAGCCGTCGACGTCGGTCTCTTCGACCCACTCCTGCAACAGGTCTGCCACGGTTTCCGGGCCGCCGACGAACAGCGGGCCAAAGCCGCCGATACCGACCCAGTCGGCCAGTTCGTTGGGCGTCCAGACCTTGTTCGGGTCCGCCGTGGAGAAAGCTTCCACCGCCGATTGAATCGCATTGGTGTGCACATGCTTGAGCGGTTCATCCGGCTTGAACTGGCTGAAATCGATCCCGGTCCAGCCGGAGATCAGTGCCATCGCGCCTTCATAACTGGCGTAGGATTTGTATTCGTCGAATTTGGCCTTGGCCTTGGCGTCGGTCTCATCGACGATCACCGTCTGCAAGTTGAAGATCAGGATCTTCTTCGGGTCGCGCCCAGCTTCGGCGGCACGGCGGCGGATGTCGGCGACGGTCTTTTTCAGCAGCACCTTGGACGGCGCGGCAACGAACACGCATTCGGCCTGCTCGGCGGCGAACTGCTTGCCACGGCTGGACGCACCGGCCTGATACAGCACCGGCGTGCGCTGCGGCGACGGTTCGCACAGGTGGATGCCGGGCACCTGGAAGTGTTTGCCGACATGGCGGATCTCGTGGATCTTGCTCGGGTCGCTGAAAATCCGACGTTCGCGGTCGCGCAGTACCGCGCCCTCTTCCCAGCTGCCTTCCCAGAGCTTGTAGCAGACCTCCAGGTATTCCTCGGCGTAGTCGTAGCGTGCGTCGTGTTCGGTCTGGGCTTTCTGGCCAAGGTTCTTGGCGCCGCTTTCCAGGTAGGAGGTGACGATGTTCCAGCCGATACGACCCTTGGTCAGGTGGTCGAGGGTCGAGAGACGGCGGGCAAACGGATACGGGTGCTCGAACGACAGCGACGCGGTCAGGCCAAAACCCAGGTGCTCGGTGACCAGCGCCATCGGTGCTATCAGCGATAACGGATCGTTGACCGGCACCTGGGTCGCCTGGCGAATCGCCGCGTCGCCATTGCCGTTGTAGACGTCGTAGATGCCCAGCACGTCGGCGATGAACAGGCCGTCGAACTTGCCGCGCTCAAGGATCTTCGCCAGGTCGGTCCAGTACTCAAGATCCTTGTACTGCCACGAGCGATCACGCGGATGCGCCCACAGGCCCGGCGATTGGTGGCCGACACAGTTCATGTCGAAGGCGTTCAAGCGGATTTCACGGGACATCACAGCACTCCGTTGAGGTGGTAGTTGCCGACGACCTGGTATTTGCGGCGCAACGGATCATCCAGGGTCGGTGGCAGCGCGGTGCGTTGGCCGGTCAGTTCGAATTCGGTGTTGCTGGCAAAGAGCAAGGCTTCAGCGGCGGCGATCTGCGCTTCGGTGAGGGCGACCGGGCTTGGATCGGTTTCGGCGCGTTCCAGCAAGGCGGCCGCCACATCCACGCGAATCTGCCAATCGCCGAAGCGGCTGATCACGTAGGGGTCGTCGCTTTTTTCGACGTGGCGACGGGTGCTGTCCAGCAGTTGGCGTGCGAGCGTCAGTGCGGTCATGGGTCAGGTCCTCAGTTCCAGGCGTGGCGCGCAGGCTTGACGCCGTTGAGCACGTAATTGCCGATCAGGTGGTATTTCCAGCGGGCCGGGTCGTGCAGGGTGTGGGTCCGCGCGTTGCGCCAGAAGCGGTCGAGGTTGTGCTTGGCGGTGACGGAGCGGGTGCCGGCCAGTTCGAAGAGTTTGCTGCTGGCGAGCAACGCGGTTTCGGCCGACAGGACCTTGGCCTGGGCGACGACCAGCGAGGCCTGGGCGACGGTGTCTTCATTCGGTTCGGCGAGCGCGCGGTCGACGGCCAGGCCGGCCTTGGCGAGGATCGCTTCGGTGCCGTGCACACGCCATTGCAGATCACCGATGGCGGCGATAGTGAACGGGTCCTGCCAGCCGTGATCCTGCTGGCTATCGATCCAGGGACGGGCCTGGCGCGCGAAGATTTTTGCCTGTTCAAGGGCGCCGAGGGCAATGCCAGTGTCCACAGCGGCCTGGATAATTTGCGAAATCGGCCCATCGGCCGTGGGTTGGTCAAACGCCAGGTGGGCGGGAATCACCGCGCTCAAGGGCACGCTCACGCCGTCGAGGGTTACGCCGCCGCTGGCGGTGGTGCGCTGGCCGAAGCCGTCCCAGTTGTCGATGACGGTAAGGCCTGGCGCATCGCGCTCGACGAGGCCGATGAACGCCTGGCCTTTTTCGTTGTTACCTACGGTGGGCACGATATGCGCGAACAACGCGCCGGTGCAGTAGAACTTCTCGCCGTTGATTTGCGCGGTGTCGTCGTGAAAGCGGATCTGGGTATCGAAGGTGCCGGCGTTTTTGCTCTTGGCCTCGGAGAAGGCGTTACCGAAGCGATAACCCGCCAGGACCTTGCCGAAGTAGTGACGCTTTTGCTCCTCCGTCGCGGTTTGCAGCAGGATGTCCACCACGCCCAGGTGGTTCTGCGGGATTTGCCCCAGGGACGGGTCGGCGGCGGAGATCAACTTGATCACCTCGGCCACCGTCACATAGGACACCTCGGCGCCGCCATAGGCCTTGGGAACGGTGATACCCCACAGGCCGCTGGCGGAAAATTCATCCAGTTCGGCGACGGGCAGGCGCCGCTCACGGTCACGCGCGCTGGCGTCGACGGCAAAGCGCTCGGCCAGGCGTTTGGCGACCTCGATGGCCTCCGCGTCCGAGCGGATGATATGGGCAGGTTGTTGAGGGTGGGCAGACATGGGCCGACTCCAGGCTCCGATGGGATACTGGAGTGTTTGCAGGAGTCGTGCCTGAATTTAATCGTCAGTAAAATCAGGCGGTTGCTGGGTAAACAGGCGCGCAACCGGCGGTTCAAACCAGCAAAGTGTGCATCCACTGTTGCCTGGCAAACAGTTAGATCACCACATTGCGCACAAAGCGCACGGCGACGTCACCGTCATTGCGATAGGCATGGGGCTGGTGGCTGGCGAACATGAAGAATTCGCCGGCGCCGATGCTGTTTTCCTGGTCGCCGACCACCAATGTCAGGCTGCCCTCGAAGACGAACAGTTGCTCGCTCCACCCCTCCAGGTCGGGGTCCGGGCAATAATGATCGCCCGGTTCAAGACGCCACTCCCACAATTCGACCTCACGCCGCGCCGTGGCCTTGGCCAGCAGCACCGCCTTGCTGCCGTCGATTTCACCTGCCCAGGCCAGTTCGTTGATGCGACTGTGATCGCGCACATCCGGTGCCTGGATCAGGTCGCTGAACGCCACATCCAATGCTTCGGCCACACGGTCGAGGGTGGACAGGCTGACGTTCTTCTCCCCCGCCTCGATGGCCACCAGCATGCGCCGGCTGACCCCGGACTTTTCCGAGAGCGCGGTCTGGCTCAGGTCGGCGGCATGGCGCAGGCGACGAACGTTCTGGCTGACGTGCTGCAGGACCGAGGCCCGTTGTGGATTTTCTTTGTGCACTATATTGCTCAATGGGTGGGTGTGCGCAGTATACTGCCCAGCGTGCGGCGCATTGTGCGGTCCGTGCCTTTCCCTTGCAAGACCGAGCCGCCATGACCACGCCGAACTCCCCCTCGCGTTTCAACCGTTTCAGCAAAGCCGAATGCATCCTGGTGTTTATCACCATGATTTGGGGCGGCACGTTTTTGCTGGTTCAGCATGCCATGACTGTCAGCGGGCCGATGTTTTTCGTGGGCCTGCGCTTTGCGGCGGCGGCGATTGTGGTCGGGTTCTTTTCCCTGCGTACCCTGCGCGACCTGACGCTGTTCGAACTGAAGGCGGGCGTGTTCATCGGCGTGGCGATCATGTTCGGCTACGGCTTGCAGACCATTGGCCTGCAGACGATCTTGAGCAGCCAGTCGGCGTTCATTACCGCGCTGTATGTGCCGTTTGTGCCGCTGTTGCAGTGGCTGGTGCTGGGCCGCCGTCCGGGGTTGATGCCGAGCATCGGCATCATGCTGGCGTTTGCCGGGTTGATGTTGTTGACCGGTCCTGCCGGTGCCTCGTTGAATTTCAGCCCTGGTGAAATCGCCACATTGATCGGCGCGATAGCAATTGCGGCCGAGATCATTTTGATCAGTGCATTTGCCGGGCAAGTGGACGTACGCCGGGTGACGGTGGTGCAACTGGCGACGGCGTCGCTGCTGTCGTTCCTGATGGTGGTGCCGATGGGCGAGGCGCTGCCGGGGTTTTCGTGGTTGCTGCTGTTCAGCGCAGTGGGCCTGGGCTTGACCAGTGCGGTGATCCAGGTCGCGATGAACTGGGCGCAGCAAAGCGTTTCGCCCACGCGAGCCACGTTGATCTATGCCGGTGAGCCGGTGTGGGCAGGCGTTGTGGGGCGGATCGCCGGGGAACGGTTCCCGCCGATTGCCATGCTGGGCGCGGCGTTGATTGTGGTGGCGGTGATTGTGAGTGAAATGAAGACAAAAGGGCAAAAAGCCATCGACCTGCAGGATGCGAGGGAACAGGAGCAACAGGGCTAGGGTCGGAAACAAGGCCAAATGGGAGTTTTCGACCTACTTTGTAGGATCCTGCCACATCTTGCCGTTTGGTGATCGTGAAAGCGGCACGTATGATGCATCCCAAACTCCCGCAGATTAGAAGCCTATGTCCCTGATAGTTCTACTGCTTCTGCCGTTCATTGGCAGCTGTCTAGCGGCCTTGCTGCCGCACAATGCACGTAACACCGAATCCCTGCTGGCTGGCCTTGTGGCCCTGGTCGGAACCGTTCAAGTCGCCCTGCTCTACCCCCAGATCGCCCACGGTGGCGTGATCCGCGAAGAATTCATGTGGTTGCCCAGCCTCGGGCTGAACTTCGTGCTGCGCATGGACGGGTTCGCCTGGCTGTTCTCGATGCTGGTGCTCGGCATCGGCACGCTGGTGTCGCTGTATGCGCGCTACTACATGTCACCGGACGATCCGGTGCCGCGTTTCTTCGCGTTTTTCCTGGCCTTTATGGGCGCCATGCTCGGGCTGGTGATCTCCGGCAATCTGATCCAGATCGTGTTCTTCTGGGAACTGACCAGCCTGTTCTCGTTCCTGTTGATTGGCTACTGGCACCACCGCGCCGATGCGCGACGCGGTGCCTATATGGCGTTGATGGTCACCGGCGCGGGCGGCCTGTGCCTGCTGGCCGGGGTGATGCTGCTGGGGCATATCGTCGGCAGCTATGACCTGGACCGTGTGCTGGCGGCGGGCGACCAGATTCGCGCGCATTCACTGTACCCGGTGATGCTCGCCCTGGTGCTGATCGGCGCGCTGAGCAAAAGCGCGCAGTTCCCGTTCCACTTCTGGCTGCCCCATGCCATGGCCGCACCGACCCCGGTGTCAGCCTATCTGCACTCGGCGACGATGGTGAAAGCCGGCGTGTTCCTGCTGGCCCGCCTGTGGCCGTCGCTGTCCGGCAGCGAAGAATGGTTCTGGATCGTCGGCGGTGCCGGCGCCCTCACCCTCCTCCTCGGCGCTTACTGCGCCATGTTCCAGAATGATCTCAAGGGCCTTTTAGCCTATTCCACCATCAGCCATCTCGGGCTGATCACCTTGCTGCTGGGCCTCAACAGCCCGCTGGCCGCTGTCGCAGCGGTGTTCCATATCCTCAACCACGCCACCTTCAAGGCCTCGCTGTTCATGGCGGCGGGCATCATCGACCACGAAAGCGGCACGCGGGATATCCGCAAGCTCAGCGGCCTGGTCAAGCTGATCCCGTTTACCGCGACGCTGGCGATGGTCGCCAGTGCGTCCATGGCGGGGGTGCCGTTGCTGAATGGTTTCCTGTCCAAGGAGATGTTCTTCGCCGAGACCGTGTTTATCTCGTCGACCCAATGGGTAGAAATCGCCCTGCCGATGATCGCGACCATTGCCGGGACCTTCAGCGTCGCCTACGCCCTGCGCTTCACCGTGGATGTGTTCTTCGGCCCCCCTGCCACCAACCTGCCCCACACCCCCCACGAGCCACCACGCTGGATGCGTGCGCCAGTTGAGCTGCTGGTGTTTACCTGCCTGCTGGTGGGGATCTTTCCGGCCCAGGTGGTCGGTTCGATCCTCGCGGCCGCTGCACTGCCGGTGGTCGGCGGCGTGCTGCCGGAGTACAGCCTGGCGATCTGGCACGGCTGGAATGCGCCGATGATCATGAGCCTGGTGGCCATGTCCTGCGGCGTCGTGCTCTACCTGCTGCTACGCAAGCAGCTCAAGCGCGGCCGCTTCAAGTACCCGCCGGTCATCAGCTACTTCAACGGCAAGCGCGGCTTCGAGCGCAGCCTGGTGGTGATGATGCGCGGCGTGCGCAAGATCGAGAAACGCATCAGCACCAAGCGCCTGCAAACCCAATTGTTCCTGTTGGTGATCGTCGCGGTGATCGGCGCCATGATCCCGATGCTCAACAGCGGCCTTACCTGGGGCGACCGGCCGAAGATCCCGGGCTCCATCGTGTTCGTCACCCTGTGGTTGCTGGCGATTGCCTGTGCCCTGGGCGCCGCCTGGCAAGCCAAGTATCACCGGCTCGCGGCCCTGACCATGGTCAGCGTGTGCGGCCTGATGACCTGCATCACCTTCGTGTGGTTCTCGGCACCGGACCTGGCACTGACCCAGTTGGTCGTAGAAGTCGTCACGACGGTGCTGATCCTGCTCGGCCTGCGCTGGCTGCCACGGCGGATCGAAGAAGTTTCGCCACTGCCCAGTTCGCTGCGCAAGGCGCGCATCCGTCGTCTGCGCGACTTCCTGCTCTCCACCGTGGTGGGCGGCGGCATGGCGCTGCTGTCCTACGCGATGCTGACGCGCCAGACGCCCAACGATATTTCCTCGTTCTACTTGAGCCGCGCCCTGCCCGAGGGCGGTGGCAGCAATGTGGTGAACGTGATGCTGGTGGATTTCCGGGGCTTCGACACCCTCGGCGAAATCACCGTGCTCGGCGCCGTGGCGCTGACCGTGTACGCCCTGCTGCGGCGCTTCCGCCCGTCCAAGGAAAGCATGCAACTGCCCGCGCAACAGCGCCAGTTGGCACCGGACGTGGCTACCGACCTGGTCAACCCGCGCCAGGCCAGCGACACCGCCCTGGGCTTCATGATGGTGCCAGCAGTGCTGGTGCGCCTGCTGCTGCCGATTGCGCTGGTGGTGTCGTTCTACCTGTTCATGCGCGGCCACAACCAACCGGGCGGCGGGTTTGTCGCCGGCCTGGTGATGTCGGTGGCGTTCATCCTGCAATACATGGTCGCCGGCACCCAGTGGGTCGAGGCGCAGATGAGCCTGCGGCCGATGCGCTGGATGGGCTTCGGCCTGCTCTCGGCGACGCTGACCGGGATCGGCGCGTTGTTTGTCGGCTACCCGTTCCTCACCACCCATACCTGGCATCTCAGCCTGCCGCTGCTGGGCGATATTCATATCGCCAGCGCCTTGTTCTTCGACGTCGGCGTGTACGCCATGGTCGTCGGCTCGACGCTGCTGATGCTCACCGCCCTCGGCCACCAGTCGGTGCGTGCGCATAAACCGAGCAACCAGGCCAAAGTAGTCGCCGCCACCGAAGGAGCCGCCTGATGGAAGAAGTCATCGCAATTGCTATTGGGGTCCTGGCGGCCTCCGGCGTCTGGTTGATCCTGCGGCCACGGACGTTCCAGGTGGTGATGGGCCTGTGCCTGTTGTCCTACGGGGTCAACCTGTTCATTTTCAGCATGGGCAGCCTGTTTATCGGCAAGGAGCCGATCATCAAGGACGGCGTGCCGCAGGACCTGCTCAACTACACCGACCCGCTGCCCCAGGCCCTGGTGCTCACGGCCATCGTGATCAGCTTCGCCATGACCGCGCTGTTCCTGGTGGTGCTGCTGGCGTCACGGGGCCTGACCGGCACTGACCATGTGGACGGCCGGGAGCCCAAGGAATGAATTGGGTCAACCAACTGATCGTCGCCCCCATCCTGCTGCCGCTGCTCACCGCCGCGCTGATGCTGATGCTGGGTGAAAAACGCCGTCCGCTGAAGGCCAAGATCAATCTGTTCTCCAGCGTTATTGGCCTGGGCATCGCAATCCTGCTGTTGTACTGGACGCAAAAAGGCGGCCCCGGCTCGATTGGCGTGTACCTGCCGGGCAACTGGCAGGTGCCGTTCGGCATCGTGCTGGTGGTCGACCAACTCTCGGCGCTCATGCTGGTGCTCACCGGGATCATCGGCGTGAGCGCGCTGCTGTTCGCCATGGCCCGTTGGGACCGCGCCGGCACCAGTTTCCATGCGCTGTTCCAGATTCAGATGATGGGTCTGTACGGGGCGTTCCTCACCGCTGACCTGTTCAACCTGTTCGTGTTCTTCGAGGTGCTGCTGGCGGCGTCCTACGGCTTGATGCTGCACGGCTCGGGGCGGGCGCGGGTGTCGTCGGGCCTGCATTACATTGCGATCAACCTGCTGGCGTCGTCGTTGTTCCTGATTGGCGCGGCGATGATCTACGGCGTTACCGGTACGCTGAATTTCGCGGATCTGGCCCTGAAAATCCCGCTCGTGCCGGAAGCCGATCGCGGCTTGTTGCATGCCGGTGCGGCGATCCTCGCCACCGCATTCCTGGCCAAGGCCGGCATGTGGCCGCTGAACTTCTGGCTGGCACCCGCCTATTCCTCGGCCAGTGCGCCGGTGGCGGCGATGTTCGCGATCATGACCAAGGTCGGCGTGTACACCGTGCTGCGCCTGTGGACCCTGCTGTTCTCCGGCCAGGCCGGCGCGTCGGCGTTGTTTGGCGGCGACTGGCTGGTGTACGGCGGCATGGCCACGATCATCTGCGCGGCGCTGGCGATGGTCGCGGCGCAGCGGCTGGAGCGCATGGCCAGCTTGAGCATCCTGGTCTCGGCCGGGATCCTGTTGTCGGCCGTTGGTTTCGCCCAGCCAAGCCTGACCGCCGGGGCGCTGTTCTATCTGGTCAGCTCCACGCTGGCACTGAGTGCGCTGTTCCTGCTGGCGGAATTGATCGAGCGTTCGCGCTCGGCCAACGACTTGCCGCTGGATGAAGAGATCGACGCACTGCCCAAGGCCATGGAGTCGCTGCATCCGCGCCCTGGCGTCAACCTCGATGACGAGCAGAAAGCCGTGGTCGGCCAGGTGATTCCCTGGACCATGGCCTTCCTCGGTTTGAGCTTTGTCGCCTGCGCCCTGCTGATTATCGGCATGCCGCCGCTGTCCGGGTTTATCGGCAAGCTCAGTTTGTTGAGTGCGCTGGTTAATCCCTTGGGCCTGGGCACTGGCCTGGAAGGCCCGATCCGCCCTGCGGCATGGGGCCTGATGGCGTTGCTGATCCTGTCCGGCCTGGCCTCGCTGATTGCCTTCGCCCGCTTGGGTATCCAGCGCTTCTGGACCCCGGAAGAACGCCCGTCGCCTTTGCTGCGCCGCTATGAGTGTGTACCGATCTTCTTTCTGCTGGGCCTGAGCATCCTGCTGACCTTCAAGGCCGAACCGCTGATGCGCTACACCCAGGCCACTGCCCAGAGCCTGAACAATCCGGAAAACTACGTCATGGCGGTGATGGCGACCCGCCCGGTTCCAAGCCCCGAAGCCAAGACCGCCGCGCTGGAGGTGCAACCATGAAACGCCTGCTCCCTGCGCCGTGGTTGTCCCTGGCTTTGTGGCTGTTGTGGCTGGTGCTGAACCTGTCGGTGAGCCCCGGCAACCTGCTGCTGGGCGCGCTGCTGGGCCTGCTTGCACCGCTGCTGATGGCGCCGCTGCGCCCGCTGCCGATCCGCATCCGCCGCCCCGGAGTGATCATCCGCCTGTTCTTCGTGGTCGGCCGCGACGTGATCGTCTCCAACCTGCAAGTCGCCTGGGGCGTGCTGATGTGCGGTTCACGCCCACCGCGTTCGCACTTCGTCAAAATCCCCCTGGACCTGCGCGATGCCAACGGCCTCGCCGCCCTGTCGATGATCACCACCGTGGTCCCCGGCACCATCTGGTCGGAACTGGCGCTGGACCGCAGCATCCTGCTGTTGCACGTGTTCGACCTAGAGGATGAAGCGTCGTTTATCGAACACTTCAAGACCACCTACGAGCGGCCCCTGATGGAGATCTTCGAATGAGCGCCCTGCTCTCCAATGCGATCCTGTTCAGCCTGTTCCTGTTCTCCCTGGCCATGGTGCTGACCCTTGTGCGCCTGTTCAAAGGCCCGTCGGCCCAGGACCGGGTATTGGCGCTGGACTACCTGTACATCCTGGCGATGCTGATGATGCTGGTGCTCGGCATTCGTTATGCCAGTGACACCTACTTTGAAGCGGCGCTGCTGATTGCGCTGTTCGGCTTCGTGGGCTCGTTTGCCCTGGCGAAATTCCTGCTGCGTGGGGAGGTGATTGAATGATGCCGTTATGGATGGAAATCGTCGTCGCGGTCCTGCTGGTGTTGAGCAGCGTGTTCGCACTGATCGGCGCGATTGGCTTGCTGCGCATGAAAGACTTCTTCCAGCGCATGCACCCACCGGCACTGGCCTCGACGCTGGGCGCGTGGTGTGTGGCGTTGGCGTCGATTATCTATTTTTCGGTGCTAAAGTCCGGGCCGGTGCTGCACGGGTGGCTGATTCCAATTTTGTTGGCGATCACCGTGCCGGTGACCACACTGCTACTGGCCCGTACGGCGCTGTTTCGCAAGCGCATGGCCGGTGATGATGTACCGGCCGAGGTCAGCAGCCGCCGCTGAGGCGAACACGGTAAAAAATGTGGGAGATGTCGAGCTTTAGCGAGGCTTCGAAGGCGGCGGCACTGTTGGCAGGTATGTTGGCTGAACCACCGCGATCGGGGCATGGATATCTACACACCTTTGGCTCAACGCTGAACGCCCGGCAGATAGGGCTGTTGTGGCGAGCGGGCTTGTCCCGCGTTGGGTTGCGTAGCAGCCCCAGGAAAGAACGCGGTGTACCAGACTCTCTGTAGAGGCTGGTTTTGGGGCTGCTTCGCAGCCCAACGCGGGCGGTGCGACGATTCGACAAGCCCGCTCGCCACAGGGATATTTGTCAGAGTCTGAAAAGTTGTGTAGATACCCATGGCTATCGGGAGCAAGCCCCCTCCCACATTTGATCGCTGTTGGCAGGGAGAAAGCGGCCTGGCTGTAGATCTCATGGATATCGCCAATCCCTTGTGGGAGATGTCGAGCTTTAGCGAGGCTTCGAAGGCGGCGGCACTGTTGGCAGGTATGTTGGCTGACACACCGCAATCGAGGCAAAAAAACGCCCCGAACCAGTCGGGGCGTTTTCATTCAGCATTTACCGATCAAGCTTGATCAGCCAGCCGCCAAGTAGTCCCGCCCTTCCCGTCTTCCAACACCACACCCATCGCGGTCAGTTGGTCACGGATACGGTCGGATTCCGCCCAGTCCTTGTTGGCACGCGCCGCCAGACGCGCCTGGATCAACGCATCGACCTCAGCCGCATCCACACGCCCTTCGGCGCCGGCCTGCAGGAAGTCGTCGGCTTCCATCTGCAGCACGCCCAACACACTGGCCAGCTCTTTCAGGCGCGCCGCCAGGCCCGCCGCTGCGTCGAGATCACTCTCGCGCAGGCGGTTGATCTCGCGCACCATTTCGAACAGCACGGCGCAGGCTTCGGGGGTGCCGAAGTCGTCGTTCATGACTTCGGTGAACCGTGCCACGAACGCTTCGCCGCCGGCCGGCGCCACGGATGGCAGGCCTTTCAACGCATGGTAGAAACGCTCCAGGGCGCCCTTGGCGTCCTTGAGGTTGTCTTCCGAGTAGTTGATGGCGCTGCGGTAGTGGCTGGACACCAGCAGGTAACGCACCACTTCCGGGTGGTACTTTTCCAGCACGTCGCGGATGGTGAAGAAGTTGTTCAAGGACTTGGACATCTTCTCGCCATTGATGCGGATCATGCCGCAGTGCATCCAGGCGTTGGCGTAGGTCTTGCCGGTGGCGGCTTCGCTCTGGGCGATTTCGTTTTCGTGGTGCGGGAACTCGAGGTCGCTGCCGCCGCCATGAATGTCGAAAGTCTCGCCCAGGCAGCAGGTGGACATCACCGAGCATTCGATGTGCCAGCCCGGACGCCCGGCACCCCAGGGCGACTCCCAGCTCGGCTCGCCGGGCTTGGTGCCTTTCCACAGCACGAAGTCGAGCGGATCCTGCTTGGCTTCGTCGACTTCAATGCGCGCGCCGATGCGCAGGTCTTCGATTTTCTTGCGCGACAGCTTGCCGTAGCCCATGAACTTGGCGACGCGGTAGTACACATCGCCATTGCCTGGGGCGTAGGCATAACCCTTGTCGATCAGGGTCTGGATCATCGCGTGCATGCCAGGGATGTGGTCCGTGGCGCGCGGTTCCATGTCCGGCTTGAGGATGTTGAGGCGGGCCTCGTCCTCGTGCATGGCGGCGATCATGCGCTCGGTCAGCGCGTCGAACGACTCGCCGTTCTCGTTGGCGCGGTTGATGATCTTGTCGTCGATGTCGGTGATGTTGCGCACATAGGTCAAGTCATAGCCGCTGAAACGCAACCAGCGGGTCACCAGGTCGAAGGCAACCATGCTGCGGCCGTGGCCGATGTGGCAGTAGTCGTACACGGTCATGCCGCACACGTACATGCGCACCTTGTTGCCATCCAGCGGCTTGAAGACTTCTTTGGTCTTGCTGAGTGTGTTGTAGATCGTTAGCACGACAGTTCCTTAAAACAGAATCACTGGCCCCACGAATCACGCAAGGTCACGGTACGGTTGAATACCGGCTGACCGGGTTTCGAGTCCTTGATATCCGCGCAGAAGTAGCCTTCGCGCTCGAACTGGAAACGGTCTTCCGGCTGTGCGTCGCCCAAAGAGGGTTCGGCACGACAACCGGTGAGAACTTGCAGGGAGTCAGGGTTGATGTTGTCGAGGAAACTGGCGCTGTCTTCAGCCTTTTCAGGGTTTGGCGAACGGAACAGACGATCGTACAGGCGCACTTCGCACTCGATGCTGGCAGCGGCCGGCACCCAGTGGATCACGCCCTTGACCTTGCGGCCTTCAGGGTTCTTGCCCAGGGTTTCCGGATCGTAGGAGCAACGCAGTTCGACGATGTTGCCCTCGGCGTCCTTGATCGCTTCGTCGGCACGGATCACGTAGCTGCCGCGCAGGCGCACTTCGCCGTTGGGCTCCAGGCGCTTGTAGCCTTTTGGCGGCTCTTCCATGAAGTCATCGCGGTCGATGTAGATTTCACGCGAAAACGGCAGCTTGCGCACGCCCAGTGCTTCGTTCTGCGGGTGACGCGGCAGTTCGAGGTGGTCGACCTTGTCTTGCGGGTAGTTGGTGATCACGACTTTCAACGGACGCAGCACGCACATGGCGCGCGGCGCGTTCGCGTCGAGGTCCTGGCGGATGCTGAACTCGAGCATGCCAAAGTCGACCACGCCGTCGGAACGGTTGGTGCCGACCATGTCGCAGAAGTTGCGGATCGACGCCGGGGTGTAGCCGCGACGACGGAAGCCCGACAGGGTCGACATGCGCGGGTCGTCCCAGCCATGCACGTGCTTTTCATCGACCAGTTGCTTGAGCTTGCGCTTGCTGGTGATGGTGTAGTTCAGGTTCAGGCGGCTGAATTCGTACTGACGCGGGTGCGCCGGGACCGGCAGGCTGTCCAGGAACCATTCGTACAGCGGGCGATGGCTCTCGAACTCCAGGGTGCAGATGGAGTGGGTGATGCCTTCGATGGCGTCCGACTGACCGTGGGTGAAGTCGTAGTTCGGGTAGATGCACCACTTGTCGCCAGTCTGGTGGTGATGGGCGTGACGGATGCGGTACATGATCGGGTCGCGCAGGTTCATGTTCGGCGAGGCCATGTCGATCTTGGCGCGCAGCACGCGGGCGCCATCCGGGAACTCACCGGCGCGCATGCGGGCGAACCAGTCGAGGTTCTCTTCCACCGAACGGTCGCGGAACGGGCTGTTCTTGCCCGGCTCGGTCAGGGTGCCACGGTATTCCTTGGCCTGCTCGGGGGTCAGGTCGTCGACGTAGGCCTTGCCGGCCTTGATCAGCTCGACGGCCCAGTCGAACAGCTGGTCGAAGTATTTGGAGGCATAGCGCACTTCACCGGACCATTCGAAGCCCAGCCACTTGATGTCGCTTTCGATGGCGTCGATGTATTCCTGGTCTTCCTTGGCCGGGTTGGTGTCGTCGAAACGCAGGTGCGTGACGCCACCGAACTCCTGGGCCAGGCCGAAGTTCACACAGATCGACTTGGCGTGACCGATGTGCAGGTAGCCGTTGGGCTCTGGCGGGAACCGGGTGACGATCTGCGTGTGCTTGCCCGAATCCAGGTCCGCCTGGATGATCGGGCGCAGGAAATTGACCGGGACGGCAGGTCCGGCCTTGGAATTCGAGGTAGGGTCGACAGTGGGCTTGCTCATAGGATCCTTGAACAGACAGGTTCGTGGCCAGGTGGGGCCAGATAAAACAAAGGGCTCATAATAGCCGAAGCAGTCAAGACACTGACAGGCCGCGACCAAAAACTGCTGCTTTAATTACTGCTTTAATGGCGCACGCGGTAAAAAACCACCTCGAAATTCCTGCCGGGCACGCTAAACTGCGCGCCTTGGCCGCGACTGCGCCAACCCGGTAAGGCGCCCCAGGCGTCCAAACCCACGAATTCCCTGAAAAGAGTAGTGAACATGACCCAAGTTAAACTGACCACCAACCACGGTGAAATCGTCATCGAGCTGAACGCCGAGAAAGCGCCGATCACCGTCGCCAACTTCATCGAATACGTTAACGCCGGCCACTACGAAAACACCGTGTTCCACCGTGTCATCGGTAACTTCATGATCCAGGGCGGCGGTTTCGAGCCTGGCATGAAAGAAAAGAAAGACAAGCGCCCAAGCATCCAGAACGAAGCGGACAACGGCCTTTCCAACGACAAGTACACCGTCGCCATGGCCCGTACCATGGAGCCGCATTCGGCCTCCGCGCAGTTCTTCATCAACGTCGCCGACAACGCCTTCCTGAACCACAGCGGCAAGAACGTACAGGGCTGGGGCTACGCCGTGTTCGGTAAAGTCACCGAAGGCCAGGACGTTGTCGACAAGATCAAAGGTGTGTCGACCACTTCCAAAGCCGGTCACCAGGACGTTCCAGCAGAAGACGTGATCGTCGAGAAAGCCGAGATCGTTGGGTGATATTGCTGATTTCAGATTTGCATCTGGAAGAGGAGCGCCCGGACATTACCCGGGCGTTTCTGGATCTGCTCCACGGCCGCGCCCGTGGCGCCCAGGCGTTGTACATTCTGGGGGACTTCTTTGAAGCCTGGATTGGCGACGATGGGATGACGCCCTTCCAGCGTTCGATCTGCGCGGCTCTGCGCGAGCTGAGCGACAGCGGCACCCCGATTTTTATCATGCATGGCAACCGCGACTTCCTGATTGGCAAGGCGTTCTGCAAAGCAGCAGGCGCCACCTTGCTCAAGGATCCGAGTGTCGTGCAGCTTGCAGGCGAACCCGTGCTGTTGATGCACGGCGACAGCCTCTGCACCCGCGACCTTGGCTATATGAAGCTGCGGCGCATCCTGCGCAACCCGGTTGTGCTGTTTATCCTGCGGCATTTGCCATTGCGCACCCGCCACCGCCTGGCGAGCAAGCTGCGCAGTGAAAGCCGCGCGCAAACGCGCATGAAGGCCAACGATATTGTCGATGTCACACCCGAGGAAGTACCACGGGTGATGCAGCAGTTCGGCGTGCGCACCCTGGTCCACGGCCATACGCACCGCCCGGCGATCCATAAGTTGCAGATTGGTGACCAGGCGGCCAAGCGCATTGTGCTGGGGGATTGGGACAAGCAGGGCTGGGCGTTGCAGGCAGATGAGCAAGGGTTTCAGTTGGCAGCGTTTGACTTCGTCAATCCGCAGCTGGCGTTGCCTGGCGCCTGATCCTCGAACCCCACTGATCCAATGTGAACAGAGATCAAAGTGTGGAAGGGGTCTTGCCCTAATGCCAGTCAGTTAAGGATGAACACTGTAACTGTGGCGAGCGGGCTTGCCCCGCGTTGGGCTGCGAAGCAGCCCCAAAACATAGCCCCGGAGCTGTCTGGCACACTGCAGTGCTCTTATTG
>NZ_JAFLXD010000013.1:0-133909 GCF_019891415.1 Pseudomonas sp. SH10-3B
GGGCTGCGCAGCAGCCCCAAAACCCGGCGCAGAGGCGTGCCTGATACACCGCATTTGTCTTCCTAAGGGGCGCTTCGCACCCCAACGCGGGGCAAGCCCGCTCGCCACAGGGGTCCCCGTTTACTGCGCGACAGCGCCACCTCCCACATTTGATCTTCATTGCTGCTGGCGGCTGCATCCGCCGCACCAGCCTTGCGAACCGAACCCCAACAACCACCACCACTCCACTTTGGGAGCTGTCGAGCTCCGGCGAGGCTGCGATAGCGGTGTGTCAGGCACCATAGAAGTTGGCAATGCCGCCTCCATCGCAGCCTCGCCAGGGCTCGACAACTCCCACATTGATCGTCACTGTGGCTGAGCACTGCGCCGGTCGCGCCAAATCATCACGATCTGTTTGAGGAGCCACGAATACCGCTATGAGTTTCCTCGGTACCTTCCGCTCCCTGCGCAGCCCCAACTACCGCATCTGGGCCGCAGGGGCGTTGGTCTCTAATGTCGGCACCTGGATGCAGCGCACTGCCCAGGACTGGCTGGTGCTGACCCAGTTGACCCCGCACAACGCTGCGGCGGTTGGCATCGTCATGTCGTTGCAGTTCGGGCCGCAGTTGCTGTTGCTGCCGTGGACCGGCTTTGCCGCCGACCACTACGACCAGCGCAAGTTGCTGATCGTCACCCAGGCGCTCATGGGTCTGCTGGCGCTGACGCTCGGGGTGTTCACCATCACCGGGTTTGTCGAGCTGTGGCACGTGTATGTGTTCGCGTTTTTGTCCGGCTGCGCGTCGGCGTTCGATGCGCCGGTGCGGCAGATTTTCGTCGCGGAGTTGGTGGCCGAGAAGGATTTGTCCAACGCCATCGCGCTCAATTCCACCTCGTTCAATATGGCGCGCATGATCGGCCCGGCCGTGGCGGGCCTGACCATCGCCTCGGTCGGTACCGGCTGGGCATTCCTGCTCAATGGCAGCAGTTTCTTTGCGGTGCTGGTTTCGCTGTTTTTCCTGCGGGTGTCGGGTCAGCACGCCAAGGTGCGGGCGCTGCGTACCAAGGGCAGCCTGACCGAGGGCCTGCGCTATGTGTGGGCGCGACCGGACTTGAAGGCGATCCTGCTGATGTTGTTTCTGATCGGCACCTTCGGCATGAACTTCCCGATTTTTATCTCGACCATGGCGGTGACTGCGTTCCATACCGATGCGCGCGCCTTTGGCCTGCTTTCATCGACGCTGGCCATCGGCACCATTGCCGGCGCCCTGCTGGCCGCCGGACGCGAGCGGCCGCAGTTCAGGTCGTTGCTCAACGGTGCGGCGATCTTCGGGATTGGCTGCACGCTGGCAGCCCTGGCGCCGAACTATTGGTTATTCGCCGTCGCGCTGGTGATCATCGGCGTCGGTGCCATGACCTTCAGCAACACCACCAACAGCCTGATGCAACTCACCACCGAACCCGCCATGCGCGGCCGGGTGATCGCCCTGCGCGTCGGCGTGGCCCTGGGTGGCACACCGATCGGTGCGCCTATCGTCGGTTGGATCGCTGACCACCTGGGCCCGCGCTGGGCGCTGGGGGTCGGCGCGTTGTCGGGCATCCTGGCAGTGGGGGTGGCGATCTACACCCTGCGGCATCGGTTGGATCGGCCCAAGTAACCCTCGCATCAGCCACCTTGTATAGGGGGGTGGGGTATGACACCATCCGTCCCACTATAGGTAGGGGGGGTATACCGTGAGCCATATCGCAGCCAACAAAGACAGCCTGATAAAACGGGTAAAACGCATCGCCGGGCAGATTCAGGCAGTGGAAAAAGCCCTGGAGTCGGACGCTGACTGCGCCAAGACCCTGCACCTGGTGGCCGCTACGCGCGGCGCCATCAACGGCTTGATGGAAGAGATCATCGAAGAACACGCCAGGGCGCACGTGGCAGACCCCTCCCTCAGCGAGGAAGAACGCAACAAGGGTGTCGAAGAACTGCTCGAAGCCATCCGGCGTTACGCCAAATGACGCTCATGACAAACCACGCCCACGACCATGTGTTCCTCGGCGCGGCCCACGAAGAGAACGCCAGGCGCACCCTGTGGGTGGTGATGCTGACGGTGGTGATGATGGTGGCGGAAATTGCCGCCGGTTACCTGACCGGCTCCATGGCCCTGCTGGCCGACGGTTTTCATATGGCCACCCATGCGGGTGCCTTGGGCATTGCCGCCGCAGCCTATGCCTACGCCAAACGCCACGCGCGCAGCCCGCGCTACAGCTTCGGCACCGGCAAAGTGGGCGACCTGGGTGGCTTCGCCTCGGCGCTGATCCTGGCGCTGGTGGCCCTGGGCATTGGCGTCGAGTCGGTGATCCGCCTGCTGGAACCCACCGAGGTGCAGTTCGGTACCGCGACCCTGATTGCCATCGTGGGCCTGGTGGTGAACATCGTCAGTGCGCTGTTGCTGGGACACGGCCATAGACACGGGCATGACCACGACGACGAACATCATCACCACGGCAACGACAACAACCTGAAGTCCGCCTATGTGCATGTGCTCGCCGATGCGCTGACCTCCGTGCTGGCCATCGCCGCGCTGCTGGCCGGCCGTTACCTGGGCTGGGTGTGGCTGGATCCGGTGATCGGTATCGTCGGCGCCATCGTGATTGCGCGTTGGGCCTGGAGCCTGATGGGCGCGACCGCCGGCGTGCTGCTGGATCAGACCGATGAGCACGTCGCTGCCGAGATCCGCGAGTTGGTCGAACACCCCGGCGACGCCAGGATTACCGACCTGCACGTATGGCGCGTGGGCCCCGACGCCCACGCGGCGATTGTGAGCGTGGTCGGCCAGCCGACGACGGATGCAGACAGCATTCGCGAGCGCCTCAAGCCGGTACATGAAGTGAGCCACCTCACCATTGAGTTTCGTTCGGCGTGAGTGCGCCCCTTTACCCCATTTCCAGGTGACACCTTGGCTAAAGACATCGAAAACCCCTGCGTCTCCACCTGCCAGCTCAGCGGCGACCTGTGCGTCAGCTGTGGCCGCAGCAAGGACGAAATCCGCAAGTGGAAACGCATGAAGCGCCCCGAGAAAATGGCCGCCGTGCAACGCGCAACCCAACGCTTGAAGGCATTGAAAAAAGCCAAGTAAGCCGCTTGATCAGGAGCGCCCAACCGACCCCGACACCGGCAGATTACCCAGCAATTTGAGCCCGGTGCTTTTCACGAAGGTGTCGTAGTCCATCGGCTTCTGGATGCGCGTTTCGGCGTTGGGCAGCACGTAGGCCCAGGCGCGCTGGCTGGAGGCGTCGTACACCAGCTTGAACAGGCGCGTCGGCACCCAGACCTTGTTGTCGCCGATGGTGCTGTAGCCTGGGTCGAACAGCGGCCCGGTGAACACATACACGTCACCGCCCGCGCGCACCGCGAACTTGCGTACGTCGGCCTCGACCTTGCTCCAGATCTTGCGGTTGTTGGTGGGGTCTTGGGGCACCATGTTCGACAGCGAGAAGGATTGGGCCATGGCACGCGCGTTGGGTGCGTCGGCGGCCGGAGCCTGGTGGCCACGGTCCATGGCCGGGTGCTGGCTGCGGTAGTCACTCAGCTCCGCACGGCCACTTTTGGGAATGCGTGGGTCGGCGTAGAACTGGTTGGTGCGCTCCTCACCTTTGGCATTTTTCAACTGCCTGGTGTTCAGGCGTTCGACCACCACCAGTGGGGTCTTGCTGGTTTGTGAGTAGAGCACCGCAAACGTCTCGGAACACAGCGCCAGCGGCTTCATCGACGCCGGGACGGTGGCCGTCTTGATCGGCGCAGCGCCAGGGAAGAGATCGGCGCAGCCATCGAATGAGGCGCGTTGCTCGGTGGGGGTGTAAGGGTTTGCCAGACTGCGGGCTTCTACAGCGGTAGAAAGCAAAACAAGGGCCGACAGCCCGACTGCGATGGTGCGTAGGTACATGCTTTAAATCTTATGGTGAGGGTAACGGATGAGCGCGAATGTTCGTGCGGGGCTTATGGACCCTGATTCGTGTGTTTGGTGCCGCGAGACTCACGGATAAGGTTGAACCTCTCCTACGCCTAGGGGCTCAGAACCCTACATCCTCGGGAGAAACCTATGACCCAGACCGCATTAGTCGTGGGCGCCAGCGGCATCGTTGGCAGCGCCATCACCCAGTTACTGCTTGAACACCAATGGCACGTTGCAGCCCTGTCCCGTCAGCCCTCGCAGGTGCCGGGGGTGATTCCGGTCGCCGCCGACTTGCAGGACCCGGCATCGCTGCAACAGGCCCTGGCCGATCTGAAACCCACCCATGTGTTCATCACCACCTGGTCTCGCCAGGCCACCGAAGCCGAGAACATCCGCGTCAACGCCGCCATGGTGCGCAACGTGCTGGACGCCGTGCGCCCCGCCGGGAGCGTGCAGCATGTGGCGCTGGTCACCGGCTTGAAGCACTACCTCGGGCCGTTCGAAAACTATGGCAAGGGCAGCCTGCCGCACACCCCGTTCCGCGAAGAACAAGGCCGCCTGGACGTCGAGAACTTCTACTACGCCCAGGAAGATGAAGTGTTCGCCGCCGCAAAAAAGGACGGCTTCACCTGGAGCGTGCATCGCCCGCACACCGTCACCGGCGTGGCGGTGGGCAACGCAATGAACATGGCGACCACCCTCGCCGTCTACGCCAGTGTCTGCAAACACACCGGTCGCGCGTTTGTATTCCCAGGCTCCCGCGTGCAATGGGACAGCCTCACGGACATGACCGATGCGCGGCAGTTGGCCCAGCAACAGTTATGGGCGGCCACCACGCCCGCTGCCGCCAACCAGGCGTTCAACATCACCAATGGGGACGTGTTTCGATGGAAATGGATGTGGGGCCAGATCGCCGATTATTTTGGCCTTGTACCCGCAGAGTTCCCGGCCAAACCCTCGCCGCTTGAGCACCAGATGGCCGATGATCAGGCGGCCTGGAGCGAGATCGCGGCCAAACACGGGTTGAAAGAAACCGACATCAGGCGCTTGGTCTCACCCTGGCACACCGATGCCGACCTGGGGCGTCCGATCGAGGTGGTCACCGATATGTCCAAGAGCCGGAAGATGGGGTTTACCGCCTACCAAGCCAGCGACCAGGCATTTTTTGATGTATTCGATCAGTTGCGTGAAGCGCGGTTGATCCCTTGAAGAAACTGGCCGCTATTCACTGGCGGCCGTTTTTCTTTCAGTGGCCGGCAACGTTCGGTTTGCCAGTACTGCGCGCCCCCGGTTTGAAGCCATGGGCGTGCGCCGCCGCAGTGATCAACAACGCCACGCCGATCAATACCAACATCGCCCAGGGAAATGCCGCCACGCCCCAGCGGTCCAGCAACACACCGCCTGCCACGCCGCTGCCAGCAATCGCGCTGTTCCACGCCACCACGTTCAGCGACAACGCCACATCCGCGCCGTCCCCCGCCGCATCCGCCAGGGCGGTTTGCAGCAAGGTCGCCGCGCCGCCGAAGCTCAGGCCCCAGACGGCCACGCCGAGGTAGATCACCAGTGGCACATTCCCCAGCACGCCGAATAGCACGCTTACCGCCGCGAACATCACTAGGCTAACCAGTACGGTGTTGCGCAATAACGGCTCGACCAACCTGGCCGTGATCCAAATCCCCGCCAACGCAGCGATCCCGAAGACCAGCAACACCAGGTCCACGCGCTCGGCCAAACCGGCCGGCGCCACGAACGGGGCGATGTAGGTGTACAGAATGTTGTGCGCCAGCATCCAACTGATCACCACGGCCAGCACGGGGCGAACGCCCGGCGTGGTCAGCACCTTGCGCAGCGACAGGCGTTGATGGGCGGGCTGCGGCGCGTAGTCCGGGACTTTCACCAGCACCCAGGCGATCAGCACCAAGCTCACGGCGGACATCAGGCCGAACGTGGTGCGCCAGCCCACCAGGCCACCGAGCCAGGTGCCCAACGGCACACCCAGCGACAGCGCAATCGGCGTGCCGACCATCGCCAGCGCGAGCGCCTTGCCCTGTTGATGGGGCGCAACCATGCGCCGCGCGTAACCGGCCAGCAGGCTCCAGGCCAACCCCGCCGCCACCCCGGCAAAGAAGCGCGCCACCAGGGTCACACCATAGTGGGACGACAGCGCGGTGATCGAGTTGAACAGCAGGAAACCGACGATGGTCAGCAGCAGTACATTGCGCCGGCGCCAACCACGGGTGGCGATGGTCATGGGGATCACCGCCAGCACCGAGCCCAGTGCGTAGGCAGTGACCATCTGCCCGGCCATCGACGGGGAAATCCTCAGGCCGTCGCTGATCAAGGGCAACAGGCCGGCGGGCAGGGTTTCGGTGACGATGCAGATGAAGCCGGTCATCGCCAGGGCGAGCAAGGCACCAATGGGCAGGCGCTCGGATGGGGCCGATAAAGTGAGTGAGGGGGTCACGGGAAACTCCTGGGGCGAGACTTAGATACTGATCGATCTAAATGTTGCAGGCGATCGGTGCACGTTGTCAACGACTTATGTATCGACTAGTATTTATCTCGCTTTCCCACCGGAGACCTGACATGGCACAAATGGGCCGCCCCCGCACCTTCGACCGCGAACACGCCGTGGAACAGGCCATGCACCTGTTTTGGCAGCATGGCTACGACGCCACTTCCCTGGCCCAACTCAAGGCGGGCTTGGGTGGCGGGATCTCCGCGCCGAGCTTCTATGCGGCGTTCGGTTCCAAGGAAGCGCTGTTCGACGAGTGCGTGCAGCGCTACCTGGCGACCTACGCCCAAGTCACCGAATGCCTGTGGGACGAAAGCCTGCCCCCGCGCCAAGCCGTCGAAACCGCGCTGCGCCAATCGGCGCGCATGCAGTGTGAAGACGGGCACCCCAAGGGCTGCATGGTCGCGCTGGGCGTAATGAGTGCGCCCAGCCCGGAAAATGCGCGGGTGGCCGATGCGCTGACCCAGTCGCGCCTGCGCACGCGGGCGGGGATTGTGGCGTGCGTGGAGCGCGCGGTTCGATTGGGCCAGTTACCGCAACACACCCAACCGGCCGTGCTGGCGAGTGTGTTTGACAGTTTTTTGCAGGGGGTTTCGATACTGGCGCGGGACAATGTGCCCCATGCGACCCTCGACGCGGCGATCAGTCAACTGCTGCTGAGCTGGGATGTTGCCGCGTCTATTGCACCGCCCATTCACCACAGCGCTGCCGCAAAAAAACCCTAACCCGCGAGCCGACTAGAACAACAATCGCGAAAAATCGCAGCAGGTTTGCGCCATGCGTGCCACGTCCTGGTTCAAGCCAAATTGGCGGTCCACCCGGTGCAACGTCACATACTGGATACTCGGCAGTTCCGGCTGCGTGACCAGTGCACGCAACGCCCCCTGCTCGATCAGGTGGGACAAACACGCCTTGGGCAAATAACTCACGCCTATCCCCGACAGCGCCAACCCCACCTGCACCAGCAAGTTATGGCTGGTCAGCGTGCGCGGCATCTGCACATTGTGCGCGGCCAGCCAACGTTCGTAGATCAAGCCGGTGCCTGACTGCGAGCCTTGGGTCAGCACGGTGTAGTCGGCCAGCACTTCCAGGCTTACAGGGTCGGGATGAGGGATCAGCCCTGGCGCGCAGATCCAGGCGTTTTCCACGCATTGCAGCGCGGTGCTGTGGAAGCGCGGGTCGCTGTAGACGTCCGGCACAATCACCAGGTCGAGCTGGTCGCTTTCCAGCTTGCGAAACAGTTCGCTGCTCAGCTCCACCGACGGCTCGATCTGCACTTTGGGGTAGGCCTGGCGCAGCGCTTCCACCAAAGCCGGCAGCCAGGTCAGGGCGGTGAGTTCGGTGACGCCGAGGCGAAAACGCCGCACCAGCACTTCGCGGGCGCTGACCCGTTCGAGCAGCTGGTCGCGGCTGTTGAGCAGGTCGCGGGCGTAGTCGAGCAACTCACCGCCCTTCTCCGTCAGCCGGGCGTTGCGCTTGCTGCGGTCGAAAATCTCCACATCGAACGTGTCTTCCAGCTCCTGGATGCGCTTGGAGATGGCCGACTGAGACATGTTCAGCTTGTTCGCCGCCGCTTCAAAGCTGCCCAGTTCGGCAATCCAGTACAGCGCATCGATTTGCTTGAAGGTGATCATGGCGGCCAACTCATGAGAAAAAGCGATGCTATCACATCATAAAATATCGCTAAAACTCTTCGATCATCACTCCTAAGATCCGGCCATAGCCCATCGCTATCTAACAACTCTGGAGATTTGCCATGTCCTTGCCCGGTTCACGCATCCTTCCCAACGCGCCCATGGCCCCGGCCGAACTGGTCGAGGCGTTTGCCCATGTCGTCACGCCGCATATCAGCGACAACCTCGGCCGGCATATCGGCGCCCGTGGACTCACGCGCTACAACCGCAGCGGCAAGCTGGTGGGCACGGCGATCACGGTCAAGACCCGTCCCGGCGACAACCTGCTGATCTACAAGGCCATGAGCATGCTGCAACCCGGCCATGTGCTGGTGGTGGACGGCCAGGGCGACACCAACAACGCGGTGATCGGTGAACTGGTCAAGCTCTACGCCCAGCAGCGTGGTTGCGTGGGGTTTGTGATCGACGGCGCGATTCGCGATGTCGCCAGCTTCGAAGACACCCCGTGCTACGCCCGCGCTGTGGTGCATACCGGCCCGTACAAGACCGGCCCCGGCGAAGTGAACGTGCCGGTGTCCATCGGCGGCATGGTAATCAACCCCGGCGACCTGTTGGTGGGTGATGAAGACGGCCTGGTCGCGTTCTCCCAGGCCGACGCCGCCGAAGTGCTGCGCCGCGCCGCGCAACATGCCGAGCACGAGGAAGCGGTCAAGGCCGAAATTGCCAGCGGTGCGGTGCGCCAGAGCTGGATCGACAAGGCCTTGAACAACGCCGGCCTGGTGTGAAGGAATCCGAGATGAGTACTGCCTTTTTGTCGGACCGCGTCCTGGGCATTGCGCCCTCCCCCAGCATTGCCGCCAACGCCCTGGTCACCGAGTTGCGCGCCCAGGGCCGCGACATCGTCAACTTCACCGTGGGCGAGCCGGACTTCGACACTCCGGCGCATATTCTTGAGGCCGCCAGCCTGGCGATGCACAGCGGTGATACCCATTACACGGCCACCACCGGCACCCTCGCGCTACGCCAGGCCATCTGCCTGAAACTGCAGCGCGATAATGATGTGGTGTATGGCCTCGATGAAGTCGTCGCCGGCTGCGGTGGCAAGCACATCATTTATCACGCGCTGGCCGCCACCTTGAATCGCGGCGATGAAGTCATCGTGCACACGCCGTATTGGGTGTCGTACCCGGACATTGCGCGGCTCAACGATGCCACGCCGGTGATCATCCCCGGCGATGAACACCTGGGTTTCAAGCTGTCACCCGCCGCCCTCGAAGAGGCGATCACCCCGCGCACCAAATGGGTGATCCTCAACAGCCCGAACAACCCCAGCGGCGCGGTCTACAGCGAAGCCGAGCTGCTGGCCCTGGCGCAGGTGTTGCGTCGTCATCCCCATGTGCTGGTGATGGCCGACGAGATCTACGAACACTTCGTCTACGGCGACGCCCGGCATGTGCCGCTGACACGCCTGGCGCCCGACCTCAAGCCACGCACGTTGATCGTCAACGGCGCGTCCAAGGGCTACGCGATGACCGGATGGCGCCTGGGTTTTGGTGCCGGACCGGCGTGGTTGATCGCGGCCATTGCCAAGTTGCTGTCGCAGACCACTACCTGCCCGAGCTCATTGAGCCAAGCCGCTGCGGTGGCAGCGTTTGCCGGTGACCAAGCACCTATTGCCGCGATGCGCGAGGAGTACCAGCAACGCCGCGCACTGATGCTGGAGCGACTGGCCGACATTCCCGGCCTGAGCATCATCCCGCCCGATGGCGCGTTCTATGTGTTCGCCAACGTCAGCGGCCTGATGGGTAAGCGCACCCCCGAAGGTGATCGCCTCGACAGCGACACCCAACTGGTGGACTACCTGCTGCGCGACTACGGCTTGGCCACGGTCAGCGGCGCGGCGTACGGCATGTCGCCGTATGTGCGCCTGTCGTTTGCGAGTTCGCAGGAAGTGATCGAAGAAGGATGCCGCCGCCTCAAAGACGCATGCCACGACCTGCGCTGACGGCCACCCGCAACACCCGGCGGCCAGCGGACGGCTGCCATTTGACTGCCTAGAACAACAACTTAAAAATCATTGATCTCAAATGAGGCATTCCCATGCACACGCCCCGTATCGCGCTGGTCTGGCAAATCATGATCGGCTTGCTCGCCGGTATCGCCATTGGTGCCCTGCTGCACCGCTTTCCCGAATCCCGGCCGTGGCTGGTGGACAATCTCCTGCAACCGGCGGGCGATATCTTTATCAAGCTGATGAAAATGATCGTGGTGCCCATCGTGTTTTCCTGCATGGTGGTGGGTATTGCCGGGCACGGTGACGGCAAGTCCCTGGGCCGTATCGGGGTCAAATCCCTGAGCTACTTTTTCTGCATCACCACCCTGGCGATCATCATCGGCCTGGTCATGGGCAACCTGCTCAAGCCCGGTGCCGGCACTGAACTGTCCAGCCTGCACGCGGCGAATATCACCCTGCCCACCAGCAACGGCGCCGGTCATAGCCTGGGGCAGATCATCGTCGGCATCATCCCCGACAACGTGGTCAACGCGATGGCCCAGGGCAGCCTGTTGTCGGTGCTGTTTTTTGCGGTGATGTTCGGCCTGGGCGTGGCGCGCTTGCCCGCCGAGCGCAAGGACCCGGTCATCGCACTGTTGCGCGGCGTCAGCGACGCGATGTTCAAGGTCACCTCGATGATCATGGCTTACTCGCCCATCGGCGTATTCGGCATGATCGCCGTGACCGTGGCCAACTTCGGCTTCAGCTCGTTGCTGCCGCTGGCCAAGCTGATCATGGTCAGCTATGTGGCCATCGCCTTCTTTGTACTGGTGGTGCTCAACCTGGTCGCGCGCGTGTGCGGGATCAACCTGTTCGCGCTGATGCGCCATATCAAGGATGAACTGGTGCTGGCCTTCTCCACCGCCAGCTCGGCGGCGGTGATGCCGCAACTGATGAAGAAACTCGAAACCTACGGCGTGCCGCCGTCACTGGTGAGCTTTGTGGTACCGGTGGGTTACTCGTTCAACCTCGACGGCGCCTCGTTGTTCCTCGGCATCGGCACGTTGTTCGTCGCGCAGTTGTATGGCATTGACTTGAGCCTGGGCGATCAGGCCTTGCTGGTGGTGACCATGGTGCTCACCTCCAAGGGCGCGGCCGGGGTGCCGGGGTTCATGTTCGTGATTCTCTCGGCCACCCTCGCCAGCGCCGGTCTGCCGTTGGAAGGCATCGCGTTTATCGCTGGGGTGTACCGCTTGATGGAGATGCCGACCACCGCACTGAATGTGCTGGGCAATGCGTTGGCGCCGTTGGTGATTGCCAAGTGGGAGGGGCGTGAGGTGCAGGCTGGGCATGAGTCGAGGGGGAGAAATGCTCCCTCGCTGTAATGTGAACGCTACGAATAAAGGCGCTCCGAAGAGCGCCTTTATTCATTTCAGCCTTACTGCTCGCTGATGGATTTCACCTCAGCCTTGGCAGCACCGCCAATCGCAATGCGCTTAGGCTTGGCTTCCTCCGGAACCACCCTGAGCAGGTCGATGCTCAGCAACCCGTTGGCGAGTTGCGCGCCCTGCACTTCAATGTGGTCGACCAGGCGGAACGACAAACGGAACGCACGCTGGGCGATGCCTTGATGCAGGTAGGTGATGCCCTCGTTGTGTTCACGCTTGCCACCGGCGACGGTCAACACACCTTTTTCCACCTGGATCTCCAGGTCATCCTCCACCAGGCCTGCCGCCGCGATGACGATCCGGTAGTGATCTTCACCGTGCTTTTCGACGTTGTGGGGTGGGTAGGTGGTACCGGCCTCGCTGCGAAGCGCCGATTCAAAAAGGTCGTTGAAACGGTCAAAGCCGACGGAATGACGGAACAGTGGGGCCAACGAAAGAGTAGTAGCCATTGCAAAATCTCCTGAGTTTTCTCCAAGTGATTTGAGACGCGACCCGTATTCGGCATCGCGTAAAACCTAAGTAGGTTCAGGGGAAAAAATTTCAAGCGGTGCCAGCAAAAAATTTTTTGGTGCTGTGATTGCTTGAAGAGAGGCTGTAGCGCTGGCGTTGATCACCCCGGAAAAATCCAAGGCAAAAAAAAGCCTGCATCGCTGCAGGCTTTTCCTATCTGGCTCCACGACCTGGACTCGAACCAGGGACCCAATGATTAACAGTCATTTGCTAGCTGTTAGTCGAAACGATGCCACGGAAGAGCGTGGTGGAGAGATAGGGTTACTGCATAGCGTGAGCCGCATGAACGCAGCACGCCACGAAAGTTAGTCGGGTTGGATTGGGTTGTCAAAGCGTGGCAAAGCAATGACTTGTAGGAAAAGGAGGCGGCGGCAGTCAGCTAACGGGCCGTCTCCAATGCGTGTCTGATCGCGTCGACCTCTACATGGCGGACTTCAGAGGGGGGTTGTAACAATACGGGGGAGCAGTAACAGAGTTCAGACTAAGGTTAAAACGACAAACCAGATAATAGAGTCGTGCCCCCTTTCTCTGTCTGAGAGTTCCCTTATTTTCTCACCTAAGTAGCCAGCCCTCTCGCCAACAAACTCCAACGCATGAGAACCAGCCATATTACTGATGGCCTCAGCTGAAACTTAAACATAGATCTTTAGTTGGTTAGTTATCGATCACCCACTTTTATACCCCAGAGCGCCACGCACAAAATTATCCAGCAGCAAATAAATGGCATCCTCTCCTCTGCCCATAATCCAGTCAGCAAAATATCAAGCATCTGAGGCAATCAGGAATCAACGCCAACAACTTGCATCATCCAGTCATCCCTAAGCCCAACCAAAATATTCATAACATTCGAATACGTTAAAAAAGGTATAGATAATGATATGTTAGATACCCCACAAACTATGTCCAAAGGAACAAAAAAATCCAAGTCACCTGAGTGACTAGCATTTGAGAATAACTCCACACTTAGGTGACTTCGGACACTAAAAATATCACCATAAAAAACCTTACACATCAACTCACCCCCCCCAAAAGCAAAACCATCCAGATATATATCTAACCGCCCTTCTTCAAGATTGGTAGAAAATATGACTTGGCCATCTTCAGCCTCCGTATAAAAATGGCCTCGACCTAAAGCCTGTATGCTTTTCATTCTTTTCTCAAGAGTTCGACGAATTTTCATTTTCCAATACCCTTTAAAAACTCCTTCAAGCCATCTTTTGTCGCTGGAAAGCTGAAGGAAAAGTTCTGATTGACATTATTAATGCTACCAGTCCCGAGCATAGAGCCTTCCGGTGATGCATAGCGCCCTCTCAACGTAATTGTTTTTGCGCCTTGGGACTGAGAGTAAGCAAGCATTTTCTTCAACGGCCCAACCAACTCAGCTGCGCCATCGGCGCCAACCCCGAAAAATCCTTTAGATGTTCCAACTGCAAATTCATCAAATATTATTTCATTATTATTCAGAGTGACTTTTGGCGAGTAAATCGTTCCTACACCATTCGCTGCATCAAAAGATGCTTTTCCTAAATCCTTGGGTATTCCTTTCGCACTAGCCTTGCCCACACCAAACAGGACAGCTGAGGGTCTGAACAGCCTACCATCCCCCCACCGCCACCGCCCAAACGACGCCCAGGCGCCGCTTGGGAACCCAACTTTACCGAGCCAGGGTTTCAGAAGCCGCAGTACGAGGGGACATCGACTGGCACCTTGACCTTCCAGATTGATGCGCGAATGTACAAGGGCCTGCGCAGAAACTGAAAGGATAGCCAGGCCAAGCGCCTTGAAGACAAGCTTCCCGAGATCCTCGACAACCTGGTCATTGCGGCAGCCTCTGCCAAGGTGGTTCGCGAAGAAGACGAGGCCCGTCGGCAAAAATGGGCGGAAGAAGACCGTGAACGTACCCAGACAGCACGGGAAGACGAGATCCAGCGCCGGCTTCGCCAAAGCCTGGTGACCCACACCGAACAGTGGGAGCGGGCCGAGCGGTTGCGACGTTTTATCAAGGCTGTGGAGCTGCGGCAGGAAGCGATGCCGAGCCCTGATCAAGCCAAGGCGTGGCTTGCCTGGGCTCGCGAGCAGGCAAATCGTTTGGATCCTCTTCAGCAGGAGCTGGGCGAGGTCACCGAGCTTGCGGTTGAGCTGGAGAGTTGGTTCAGCGAGTCAAGCTTTGGGCGTAAGGAAAAGGATTGGTGGGGGTGAAGCACCATTCGAAGACATCTACCCCCAAGCCCTCCACCGTAGCAAAGCGAAACCAAAAGCCATCCACCCACATACAAGCACTACTTTCAAGCGGTGCTTACCCAGCTAGGAGCAGCCGACCTCTCATATAAGAAAACATCGTTCACATCACACTCCGGGTACACCCATTTACTCCAGTTATCAATCAGCCACCTTGTCGAAATCCCGTGACCAGGAGCACGACTTTCGATAGGGAGCTGAATGAGCATCAACCCTGACTTATTACCAGACGCAACGACCAAAGAGTGCCCAAATTTCTCATCCGGGAGATCAACAACCATGAAGTCCACAACACTTTCATACGGCCAACTTGCTGGCAGTCTAAATATATAGCCGCGCGAAATCAGCTCACCTGCATACTCAACCAGCTTAACACATGCCATTACTTTACCCTCAGATCATGAGCACCAGAAGAGTCTTTTGAATTATCTACAGGACTAAGATCGAACTTAACCTCTCCCATATGCGCTCCGCTCCTACCATTTAACTGCTCGAATCTACCATGCTGGGTATCAACCGAATAGATAAAACCATCACCACCGACATAAACATCTCGCGAATTCATCCTACTGAGACGGCGATCTTTCTTCCACCCAAGCGAATCAGAAAGAAAATAGGAGTCAGACCAACATTCTAATTTTTAAAGAGTAATTCTGCTGGGCTTTATAAAAAAGTGGTCTGACCCCGATTTCTTGAGTTCCATCATCAACGGCTGAAGGCCTTCTACATTTAAGCTTTGCTCTTCGTCCAAGCTGCCTTGCAAGTCAAAATAATTCTCATCTAACTGTGCAGCTAAAGCATCTAGCCCAAAAACCTGATTAGTCGTGAGTTTATTACCAGATTGTAGATACCTAAGAGACTCGGCAAAAATAAAAACTTCTAGTGGGCAGTCCTGAAATCAGGTTCGCAAGCCACTTCTACAGCACGTCTTCGTTATTCCTCACTGACTACCTTAAGTTTTTCTACAAAGCTTTTCTCAACTATTTCTAAGCGCATAATTATTATTTAGTCTCTGGCAGTGGTTTTAATGACGCGGACACATCCTGTGCGCTCTTTAAACTACAACTGCCAAAATGTCAGACAGACGCCATATTCATCGAGAAGATCGTCAGCAATTTCAAACTGAAATACCTTCTCTGGAAAGGCATCGGATAAAGCGCGCTTCCAATATCTAGTGATCTGTTCAGCAAATAAATGACAAAGACGATAATCATCTTCCGACAGACCCACTTTAAATACGGGTCTGCCCGGTGCATCCTCCCACTTTGAAAAGAACTGATTTATTGAAAAAATATTTATGTATCGTTCAACGTCTCTACGCGATGTACTTTGTTCCAACACACTAGATTCGGTCTCAACCAGCCCGTTCAAATGAAATTTTTGTGGATCGTATTGCTGAGCGTTGGGCAGCCAGAAAATGTGACCATTGACCTCAATAAAATCAGGAGAGAGCAAACCCAGAACAGAAATTGCCTGTTCTAATGAAACCAAGTGCCCTACATATGAAAAAAACTCTCCGGAGCCAATATCTGAAACAAACAGACTCAACGACTCTTTAGAAATATTACCCTGATAAACCTTCATCATTTCAACCCCAAGCTATCAAAAACCGACTGAGGAACATTTCCCTGGTAGAGCAAGAAGGTGCATAGAGCGACGACAGCGAAGGCTGATTATCCAGATCATCGGCGCAGAACGCGCCCAGATTGACGCCAACCGTGGTTTTACCCGGCCCGCCTTTGGTTGAAACGACCGCAGTGACTTTCATGATATTTACCTCTGAATCGTAGGATTTGAGATGCATTCATGCTGGCCACGCTGTGCGCTTTGATCACCCCGGAAAAATCCAAGGCAAAAAAAAGCCTGCATCGCTGCAGGCTTTTCCTATCTGGCTCCACGACCTGGACTCGAACCAGGGACCCAATGATTAACAGTCATTTGCTCTACCAACTGAGCTATCGCGGAATGCGCCGTATGTTACTGATTGAAAAGGAGAAGTCAAGCTTTCCCTGAGAATCTGGCGGATTCATCCGCATGACCGGTTGAAAGCTGTTGCTCCTTGGCCAGCTCCAGCCACGCGCGCACGGCGGGTGGCAGGTGGGCGCTGGCGCGCCAGGCTAGGGCGATGTGCCAGTCTGTATGGGGTTCGTCGAGGGGGATCAGGGCGATGTCGGCGTGTTGGTGTTTGTGCGCCAGCATGCGTGGCAGGAAGGCGACGCCGAGACCGGCGGCGACCAGGTCAACGATGAAGTCGATCTGCCCGCTGCGCGCGGCCACGCGGGGTGTCACGCCTTTGCGCTCGCAGGCAGCGAGGATCTTGCCGTTCAGGGCGAAGCCGGCTTCGAAGAGGATGAACGGCGAGTCCGCCAGGTCGGCGAAGTCGATGCGTTGACGCTGGGCCAGGGGGTGGCTCCTGTGCAGCACGGCCATCAGCGGTTCGTTGCGCACGGGCTGATAATCGAAGCCTTCGTCGACCGGCAGCAGCAGTGCAGCGAGGTCGACCTCCCCCGCTTCCAGGCACTCGCGCAATCTTTTGCTGCCGTATTCGGTGAGTTCGATGTCGATGTCCGGGTAACGACTGCGATAGGTAGCAAACATCGTCGCAAACAGTACACCACACCCCACCGGTGGCAGGCCGATGCGCAGCACGCCGCGCTTGAGGCCACGCAGGTCGTTGATCTCGGCGACCAGGTCGTGGTGTTCGGCGAGCAGCACCAAGGCACGACGGTAGGCGATTTCACCGGCGGCGGTGAGTTCGTTGCGGTGGCCCAGGCGGTCGAGCAGCGGCATGCCGAGTTCCTCCTCCAGGGTCTTGACCGCCTTGCTCACCGTGGATTGGGTCAAGGCCACCACCTCGGCGGCTTGGGAGAATCCGCCCTGGCGCACCACTTCGACAAACGTGCGCAACGTTCTCAAGTTCATGGGTATTCCTTTAGCGACTGGATGCTAGCGATAAAAGTTGTTTTTATCATGACAGATAGTTGCCTATCCTGACCCGCCCAGCCTTGTGGAGATACGCTTCATGATCATCTCGTCCGCCTCCGACTATCGCGCAGCGGCCAAACGCAAGCTGCCGCGCTTCCTGTTCGACTATATCGACGGCGGCGCTTACGCCGAGCACACGATGCGCGCGAACAGTTCGGACCTGGCCGAGATCAGCCTGCGCCAGCGCGTGCTGCGCAATGTCGACAACCTGAGCCTCAAGACCACCCTGTTCGGCCAGGCGCTGGATATGCCGGTCATTCTCAGCCCCGTCGGCCTGACCGGCATGTATGCGCGGCGCGGCGAAGTACAGGCGGCCAAGGCGGCGGCGAACAAGGGCATTCCGTTCTGCCTGTCGACGGTGTCGGTGTGTTCGATTGAAGAGGTGGCGTCGCAGAGCCCGCAGTCGATCTGGTTTCAGCTCTATGTGCTCAAGGACCGTGGCTTCATGCGCAATGCATTGGAGCGGGCGCAAGCTGCCGGGGTTACCACCTTGGTGTTCACCGTGGACATGCCAACGCCCGGCGCGCGATACCGCGACGCCCACTCGGGCATGTCCGGGCCGTTCGCGGCGCAGCGGCGCATGCTGCAAGCCGTCAGCAAGCCGCAATGGGCGTTCGATGTGGGCCTGATGGGCCGCCCACACGATCTGGGCAATATCTCCAAATACCTGGGCAAACCCACCCATCTGGAAGACTACATCGGCTGGCTGGCCAATAACTTCGACCCGTCGATCAGTTGGAAAGACCTGGAGTGGATCCGCGAGTTCTGGAAAGGCCCGATGATCATCAAGGGCATCCTCGACCCCCAGGACGCCAAGGACGCGGTGAGTTTCGGCGCCGATGCCATCGTGGTCTCCAACCATGGCGGCCGTCAGTTGGATGGCGTGCTGTCCACCGCCAAGGCGTTGCCAGCGATTGCCGAAGCCGTGGGTGATAATCTGACGGTGCTGGTGGACTCGGGCATCCGCTCCGGGCTGGACGTGGTACGCATGCTGGCCCTGGGCGCCAAGGCTTGCCTGCTGGGGCGCGCAACCGCCTACGCATTAGCCGCCGACGGGCAGCAAGGAGTCGAGAACCTGCTGGACATCTTCGCCAAGGAAATGCGCGTGGCCATGACGCTGACCGGCGTCACGTCTATTGACCAGATTGACCACAACATCCTGGTGCAATCAGCCAAATAACTGACGTCACTGCTCAATGACTGTTTTTGAGGTAAAAAACAGTCATTGATTTATAAAGGTTTTTATTAATTTAAACGAAATGGCATGAATCTCGCTCTAACACCTTCCAAGCAGGTAAAGCGATGACAAGACGTGCGGCGGGGCCCAGGGGTTATAACCCTTTGCAAAGCGGTCTAAACTGTTTCCAATGTTTTACGGAACTGACGGAACAGTAAGACGCTTGGCACCCGCCACTCTCATCGAGCCTGTAAGACAGCTAAGTGCTTAGAGGCCGTTCTCTTATGAAAACACCAACCCAGACCAACGCAATTGACTTCGACAGTGCAAAATTGCAACGCCTGGGCTTTGGTCAGCCATCCCTCCTCCCACGCCGACCCACGACCGTCCCGCAACTTCGCCAGCAACTGGGCATGCTGCTGCAGACCAGCCTGGAGCCGGATCGCATCCTCGCGGTGTTTTTCCGTGAAGTTCAGCGCCTGGTGCCCCTCGACGCCCTGCACTATCGCCACCAGACCAGTGACCTGCGCCTGGAGTTCGGCCACCGTGGCCACCATTCGGTCAGCTACAGCCTGAGTCACGAAGGCGAGCACCTGGGCGAGTTGATCTTTCGTCGCAACCAGCGCCTGCTGGAAGAGGAACTCGGCCAGCTCGAATCCCTGTTGTCGACCCTGCTCTACCCGATGCGCAACGCGCTGCTGTACCGCGCCGCCACCCGCAGCGCCCTGCGTGATCCGTTGACGGAAACGGGCAATCGCATTGCCATGGACCAGACCCTGCAACGGGAAATCGATATGGCGCGCCGGCACATGCAGCCGCTGTCCCTATTGATGCTGGACATCGACCACTTCAAGAACATCAACGACACCCACGGTCATGCTGCGGGCGATAGCGTGTTGCGCGCCGTTGCCGCGGCGATCAAGAGCCAACTGCGTAATGTGGACATGGTGTTTCGGTTTGGCGGGGAAGAGTTTCTGATCCTGCTGTCCAACACCGGCCGGGATGCGGCGGCCATGGTGGGTGAACGCTTGCGTAAGGCGGCACAGGCCCAGGATTATTGGGCGGAAGGTACACGGATCGAATTGACGGTGAGCCTGGGCTGCTCCACCTTGCTGGCTGCCGAGTCTGGCGAAAGCCTGTTGCGCCGGGCCGACAGCGCCCTGTACGTGGCCAAACGCGAAGGCCGCAACCGCCTGGCGATGGCGGGGTAAGCACCCCGCCCGCCCTTACATCAGGCTTCGCTGGCGACGCGCGCCTGTCGCTCGCGCACCGCCACTGGCGCTTTCTCTTTCTCCAGGCGCATGCAACTTTCCAGGAACAGGTACATGTAGTCGTAGCTCTTGCACACGGCCTGGCGCAGCTCTACCTGCAACGCCTTGCTCGGGTTCATCCCGGCCAGGGTGCAGATGATTTCCAGCGCCTCCCAGGGGTGGGCGTCATCGTACTGCGCGTGCATCTTCAGCCACTTCATCGCACGTTTGCGCTCTTCCTCGGGGAAGGCGGCTGCGTAGACGCCGGTGGAACACACCACGGCCGACCACTCCCCAGTCGCCCCTTCAATGGCGTAGTTGGTCGCGGCAATCGCAACGATCAGCGAATCGGCCGAACTGGTATGCCAGCACCAATGGCTCAGTGCATGCAGCTCCGGGGGGACGTTCTGCGCCTGCAACTCTTCCAGGCTGACGCCATGGGCACGGGCCCAATGCACCCAATAATCGGCGTGGTTAAGTTCCACGCGAATATTGCGCATCAGCCAGCGGCGCGCCATGTCCTCTCCAGGGTGGCGGGCAAATTTGGTCTTGGTGAGGTTCTGTGCCATGTACAAGGCGAACTGTTCCACTACAGGCCAGCCACCGATCAGGTAATGGCGCATGGTCTTGGCGCTGAGCGTGTTATCACGCATGCGCTGGTACAGTTCGTGTTCGACAACGCGGCGCTTGCTCTCACTACAGTCCTGGATCAATTGCTGCGCCCAGGCGGGGTAACTTGAGGCTTCCATAAGCGGGCCGGTTCGGTTGAAGGTGTCGATCACAGTCGGGCTCCTTTTTAAGTGTGATGTACAGACCAGCAGAGATTTCAGCGGAATGTGCCGGGCGCCTTCAATAACAGAGGCTGCGGCCGTACAGGTCGACACTGCAGGCTGTCAAAGGTAAACAATTGCGGTCGTTCAATCAGGTAGCCCTGAGCGTAATCCACACCAATGTCGAGTAGAGCCTGTTCGATTTGCGGTGTTTCAACAAACTCGGCAATTGTGCGCTTACCCATGACATGGCCGATGTGATTGATCACTTCAACCATTGCGCGGTTAATCGGGTCGTCCAGCATATCCTTTACGAAACTTCCATCGATCTTCAGGAAGTCTACAGGTAAATGTTTGAGATAAGCGAATGAGGACATTCCGGCGCAAAAGTCATCCAGCGAAAAATGGCAACCTAAGGCCTTGAGTTCATTAATAAAGCGGATCGCACTGCCTAAGTTTGCAATGGCGCTGGTTTCGGTAATTTCAAAACAGATCATGCTCGGCGGAATATTGTAAGTATGAAATTTCTCGCGCAGGAATCCGAGAAAGTCATCATCGCCAATCGTTATACCTGACAGATTAATCGCACATATGGCCATGGGGCGGCCCGGACGCTCGTGGATGCAACGGGCGATAAGCGCAAATACGTTCTCCACCACCCAGCGGTCCAGGGACGTCATCAAACCGTAGCGCTCGGCGGCCGGAATGAAGCTGTCCGGCAGGATCACGCGACCCGCCTCATCGTGCAGGCGCAGCAGGATTTCAATATGCCCATTGCCGCCGTCGGTGTGCCCGAGCGGTGAGATTTCCTGGGCGTACAGGCAAAAGCGGTTCTCCTCCAATGCCATGTGCAGACGCTGTACCCAGGCCATTTCGCCAAAGCGCACGGACAGCTCGGAGTCATCGGCGTGGTACACCTGCACCCGGTTGCGGCCTTTTTCCTTGGCCATGTAGCACGCCATGTCGGCGGCCCGCAGGGAGGTCTCCAGGGTGGTCGGGGTGCTCGATATATGCACCAGCCCGATACTCACGGTGGTCATGAACGGCCGCCCCTTCCAGACAAAATGCAGGTTTTGCACGGTATGGCGCAGGCTTTCGGCGATTTTTTCCGCCACCGCTGCCGGGCAGTTCTCCAGCAGGATGCCGAATTCATCGCCCCCCAGGCGCGCCAGGGTGTCACCTTCGCGCAGGTCCGATTGCAGCAGCGCACAGATGTGCCGCAGCAGTTCGTCGCCTGCCGCATGCCCGCAGGTGTCGTTGACCAGCTTGAACTGGTCCAGATCCAGGAACATCAACGCATGCCGCCCGCTCTGCGCCTGCCCTGCCGGGTGCAGCACCTGTTCCAGGCGGTATTCGAACTCGCGGCGGTTGGCCAGGCCGGTCAGGGCGTCATGGGTCGCCTGCCATGACAGGTTGGCGATGTATTGACGCTCCTGAGTCATGTCATGCAGCACCAGCACCGCGCCCGAGATCTTGCCGGCGCTGCGGATCGGTGCCCCCACCAGGGTGACCGAGACCGTGCTGCCATCCAGGCGCTGGATCGTTTTCGAGTGTTCTCGGCCGCCGCTGAGTTGGCCCTTGACGATGTGTTCGATCAGGGTGAATCCGTCAGGCTGGGCATTGTCATCCAACAAATTGAACAACGCGGCCAGCGGCAGGCCCTGGGCCTGGTTCGAATTCCAATGGGTCAGCGCCTCGGCCGCTGGGTTCATATACGTGATCGCACCGTCGACATCAGTGGTGATCACGCCATCGCCAATTGACTCCAGGGTAATCTGCGCCCGCTCTTTCTCTTCCTGCAGCGCATCGGCGAATGCGTGACGCTGGGCCAGCAGCTTATGGGTTCGCAACAGCGCCAGTACGATCAGGCCCAAGGCCGTCGCCAGATTAGTGATGACCAGCAACCGCAGGATCATCCGCGAGCCTTCACCCAAGGCATCGCTGAAGGCCTTGGCCGCGGGTGTCACACCGTCGTTGATCGCGATGATGTGCGCCTTCCACTGGCGCACATCGTTAGCGCCGACCTGGTCGCGAGTGACCGCTTGGTGCATCTCGCGGGCGAGGTCATTGAGTTGAACCAGGTAGCCATCGCCGACCGTCCATAGCTGGATGGCTTTTTCCAGGTAGCTGAAATGGCGAAAGTTGAGGTACAGCCAAATCAGGCTGGAGACGTCATCCGGGTGGTTGCCGCCCTTGAGGATACCCAGGCGGGCCGCAGCAAGGTCGGGCACAGGACCGTCGAGGGCAATGCGCAGCTCGTGCCCGCCCTGAGGCACGGCAATGGCCTGCTGGTATTTGAGGTAGGTGGCTTCGTCGCGATTATCGGCGTAGAGGGTCAGGTAATAGATAGCGTCTTTCTGGCCCTTGGACCACAGGCTCTCGCCGGCCACATAACCACGCACGGCAGAAAGCATGTAGAGACTGACGCACCCCAACAATGCCTGGAACAACACCACGGCGATAAAGGGCCAGACAATGCCTAACAGCCTTGGCGTTCCTAGAATCCGCTTTTGCTTCATGAAGTCCCTTGCACATGCACTGCTGGATACGCACGCGAACATCCGGTTCCGATAGCTCAGCCTAGGCTAAATCAACGCACTTGTTGCAAGTGTCCATAGAGTTTGGCGTACAGGCCGCCATCGGCAATCAGTTGCTGATGATCCCCGTCCTCAGCAATGTGACCGCCGTCGAACACTAATACTCGATCGGCTTGTTTTACCGCCGACAGACGGTGAGCGATGATCAGTGTAGTACGGCCACTGAGGAAGCGCGCCAGTGCCTGGTGCAGGTTGTACTCGGTGGCGGCGTCCAGGGCAGAGGTCGCTTCGTCGAGGATCACCACCTTGGGTTCGGCCAGGACCATGCGTGCAATCGCAAGGCGCTGCCGCTGCCCGCCTGAAAAACGCACCCCGGAACGCCCCACCACACTGTCCAGACCCAAGGGCAGTGCCTTGACGGTAGCATCCAACTGGGCGATTTCCAGGGCCTGCCAACAGGCTTGGTCGCTACGTTCACGGCCCATGGTCAGGTTGGCGCGCACGGTGTCGTTGAACAGCGCCGGGTGTTGCAGCACCACCGCGACGTGCTCGCGAATGGTCTCCAGGCCGATCTCCTGCTGGGTGGCACCGCCGAAACGGATACTGCCCGCCAGCGGTGTGTACAGCCCGAGCAACAGTTGCACCAGGGTGCTCTTGCCTCCGCCGCTGGCGCCGACAATCGCCACCTTCTCACCGGGCGCGATGGTCAGGTTCAACTGGTTGAGTACCAGGTCTTCGCCGTAGCCGAAGTCCAGGCCACGCACTTCGATGCCCACGGTTTCGCGTCCGGTGAACGGGTCTTCACCGCCGGCGTACTGCGGCTCGTCGGCACGCGCCAGCAGTTCGTTGATCCGCGTCAGCGCCCCGCCCGCCGCGTAGTAGGCGTATTGCAGGTTGAGCAGTTGCTCCACCGGGCCGATCATGAACCACAGGTAGCTGAATACCGCGAGCATTTGGCCGATGGACAGGTCGGAAAACAGCACGGTGAGCATCGCCGCCGCACGGAAGATGTCGATACCAAACTGGAACAGCAAGCCACTGGCGCGGCTGGAAGCGTCGGTTTTCCATTGCGAATGAATGGCGTAGTCGCGCACTTCCTGGGCCCGCTGGCCGAGGCGTCCAAGGAAAAAGCCCTGGCGGTTGCCGGCGCGTACTTCCTGAATTGCATCCAGGGTTTCGGTCAGGGCCTGGGTAAAGCGCGAGGTGCTGTCGTTTTCCAATTTCTTCAGGTGCTTGACGCGCTTGCCCAACTGCACCGTGGCGTAGATCACCAGCGGGTTGAACAGCAGGATCAGCAACGCCAGTTGCCAGTGCATCCACACCAGGATCGCCGAGGTGCCGACCAGGGTCAGCATGGCCACCAGGAAACGGCTGAGGGTTTCGCCGACGAATTTGTCCAGCGTATCCAGGTCGGTGACCAGGTGGGTGGTGACGGTACCGCTGCCCAGGCTTTCGTATTCGCCGAGGGAAATACGCTTGAGCCGTTCGATCAGGCGCACGCGGATGCGGTACACGATGTCCTTGGCCAAGCGCGCAAACAACCGGGCCTGCACCACGTTGAACAGCAGCGCACCGCAACGCAGAAGCAGGGTCACCAGCAGCATCAGGCCGATATAGCCGGCGGCTTTCTGCCAGACCAGGGGCAATGCGTGGTTCATCACCTTGAGCGCGGCATCACCATGGCCCAGCAGCACTTCATCCACCAGCAGCGGGAGCAACAGGGGGATAGGCACGCTGCACAGGGTCGCCAACACGGCAACACCATTGGCGATCCACAGGGATTTCTTATGGCGCAGGGCCAGGCGACGAACTTCCGCCCAAGTCAGTCGATCAGTGCGTTTGGGCTGGTCATACACAGGCAGCTCGCTCCAACCAACGGGCGAGCAACGGCGACAGCTCGGACAGCGGCTGATAGCCGTTAGTCAGCAACGCCAACTGGCCGTTACGCTCGGCGAGCAAGGTCGGAAAACCGGCGATGCCCAGGTCCTGGACCCAGGTGAAATCAGCCGCCGTGGCGGCGTGCTGCTCGGCGCGGTCGAACGCGCCGGCAAACTCGATACGCGGGATGCCCGCCGCCTCGGCCAGCTCCACCAGCACGCTGGCGAGGGTCACGTCGCGCCCCTCGACATAAAACGCGCGCTGGATCAGGCCCAGCAAGGTCCATGCGCAATCCGGCGCCAGGCTGCGCGCAGTGACGATGGCACGGCACGCAGGCTCGGTGTCGTAGACAAAGCCGTCGGGCAACGCGCCGTCGCGCTTGAACGGCTGGCCGGTGGCGTCGGTGACCGCCTGCCAGTGCTCAAGGATGTAGCGCCGCGTGGTCGGCTCCAGTGCCGCACCACTGCCGGTACGCAAGCCGCCCACCACCAGGTGCACGTCCACGCCGGCCGCCTGGGCCTGCTCAACCAGCGCCTGCGCCACCGGGGCAAACCCCCAGCACCAGGAACACATCGGATCCATCACATAGAGCAGGCGCGCGGACATGGGTCAGGCCTCGGAAGGGGTTTGCTTGTAGTTGAAGCCAATCGGGTGCGGCATATTGCGGGCCTTGGCCAGTTCAATCTGCTTTTGCCGGTCGATCGCGCTGCGACGGGTTTTCTCCGGCAGCTTATCCCAGCAATGGGGGCAGCTGATGCCCGCCACATAGTGTTCGGATGCGCGGTCGGAGGCGCTCACCGGCGTGCGGCAGGCATGACATTGATCGTAGTCGCCTTCGCTCAGGTCGTGGCGCACAGTCACGCGATTGTCGAACACAAAACAGTCGCCCTGCCATTTGGTTTCGGCCTGCGGAACCTCTTCGAGGTACTTCAGGATGCCGCCCTTGAGGTGGTAGACCTCATCGAAACCTTCGCTGAGCATATAGCTCGACGCCTTCTCGCAACGAATGCCGCCGGTGCAGAACATGGCGACCTTCTTGTGCTTGGCCGGGTCGAAGTTGGCTTTGATGTAGTCGGGAAATTCGCGAAAACTGGTGGTTTTCGGGTCGATAGCGCCTTCAAACGTGCCGATTGAGACCTCGTAGTCGTTACGGGTGTCGATCAACAGCACTTCGGGGTCGCTGATCAGCGCGTTCCAGTCCTGCGGGTCGACATAGGTGCCGACTTTCTTGTTCGGGTCGACGCCTTCGACGCCCAGGGTCACGATCTCTTTCTTGAGCTTGACCTTGGTGCGGTAGAACGGCTGGTCATCGCAGTACGACTCTTTGTGGTCGATGTCGTCCATGCGTGGGTCGTTCTTCAGCCAGGCCATCAGGCCATCAATGCCTTCGCGGCTGCCGGAAACGGTGCCGTTGATGCCTTCTTCGGCGATCAGCAAGGTGCCTTTGATGCCGTTGTCGACCATCGCCTGCAGCAAGGGCTCGCGCAGGGCGACGTAATCTTCGAGGGTGACGAACTTATACAGTGCCGCCACGACAATCGGTTGAGTCATGGGTGTTCTCTCCAGGTGGCTACCCTCGTAAGGGGTGAACCGGATGCAAAAAAAACGCGCCGGCTAAGCGGCGCGTTGCGGATTCTAGCAAATGCAGGGTTTTAGCAACACCCGCGTATCAGCTATGCCCGCCGGCGCAGGTCGGCGAGGCCGGGGCTGCGTCGATTTTCACCCATTCTTCAGGCGTGTAGGTATGCAGCGCCAGCGCATGAAATTCGCTCATCAGGTCACCCAGGGTGGCGTAGACCTTCTGGTGGCGCTTGACGCGGTTAAGCCCCTCGAACTGCTGGCTGACCAGCACGGCCTTGAAGTGGGTCTGCAACCCACGGCTGTGCATATGGCTCTCATCCAGCACGCTCAAGTGGTCCGGGACCAGGGCGGCGAGCGCCGTTTCGATACGCTGTTGCATGGTCATTCCTGCTTACTTCTTCTTGGCCGGTGCAGCGGCTTTTGGCGTCAGCTCGTTGGTCATGTCTTCCAACAGCTTGTTCACCACCGGCACGGCGCTTTCCAGCTTGGCCTGGGTCATCTGGGCCGATTGCTGGGTCAGTTGCGGCATTTTTTCCAGGACTTTCTTGCCCAGTGGCGACTGGTAGAAGGCAACCAGGTCCTTGAGTTCGGATTCACTGAAGTTGGTGGTGTAGAGCTTGACCATGTCCGGCTTCAGCTTTGGCCAGCCGATGGCTTGGTCCAGGGCGGCGTTGGCCTTTGCCTGGTAGCTGTCCAGTACGGACTGCTTGGCGGCAGGCGCCTTGGTCTGTTCGAAACGCTGGGCGAACATTTGCTGCACTTGCATGTACACCGGGGTACCCAGCTTGTCGGCATGGGCCAGGGTAAGGAAGGCTTCGGCACTGGCGTTGTGGCTGGCGGTATCGGCAAAAACCTGGCCGCTGGCGCAAACCAGAGCAACCGCGGTACAGATGGCACGAAGACGAGTCATCGAGTTTCCTTTTCTAGCAGGCGAGGTAAGACCCCAAGGGCGCCCATTCTGCGCCTAAAAAACGCTGCGGCTCAACCCCGAGCCTTACCGGGCGCGGATTGCAGTGAATGAATCCGATGAAAAGTCTTTTAGGGAACCCCCCAGGCCGATCAGGGCCTAAACTGCGCAAACGAACCTGAAGGAGTGTGCCCGATGAGCCGTATCGAAACCGACAGCCTGGGAGAAGTGGAAGTCCCGGATGACGCTTACTGGGGCGCCCAGACCCAACGTTCGCTGGTGAATTTCGCCATCGGCGAGCAACGCATGCCCCTGGCGGTACTGCACGCGCTGGCCCTGATCAAGAAGGCTGCCGCTCGGGTCAACGACCGCAACGGCGACCTGCCCGCCGATATCGCCCGCCTGATCGAACAAGCCGCCGACGAAGTGCTTGCCGGTCAACATGATGACCAGTTCCCCCTGGTCGTCTGGCAAACCGGCAGCGGCACCCAGAGCAACATGAACGCCAACGAGGTCATCGCCGGCCGCGCCAACGAACTGTCAGGCAAGCCACGCGGCGGCAAGAGCCCGGTGCACCCCAACGATCACGTGAACCGCTCCCAAAGCTCCAACGACTGCTTCCCCACCGCCATGAGCATTGCGGCCGTGCAAGCGGTGCACAAGCAGTTGTTGCCGGCGATCAACACGCTGTCCGGCGGCCTCGCAGAATTGTCGGCACGGCATACGAAACTGGTGAAGACCGGCCGCACCCACATGATGGACGCCACGCCGATCACCTTCGGCCAGGAACTCTCGGCGTTTATCGCCCAGCTCGATTACGCCGAACGTGCGATCCGCAGCGCCCTGCCCCAGGTGTGCGAGCTGGCCCAGGGCGGTACGGCCGTGGGCACCGGGCTGAATGCGCCCCATGGCTTCAGCGAAGCGATTGCCTCGGAATTGGCCGCCTTGTCGGGCCTGCCCTTCGTCACCGCGCCGAACAAATTCGCCGCATTGGCCGGCCACGAACCGATCGTGACCCTGCACGGCGCCCTGAAAACCCTGGCCGTGGCCTTGATGAAAATCGCCAACGACCTGCGCCTGCTGGGCTCCGGCCCGCGCGCCGGCCTGGCGGAGGTGAAGCTGCCGGCCAACGAACCGGGCAGTTCGATCATGCCCGGCAAGGTCAACCCGACCCAATGCGAAGCGCTGTCGATGCTGGCCTGCCAGGTGCTGGGCAATGACGTGACCATCGGCATTGCGGCGAGCCAAGGGCATTTGCAGTTGAACGTGTACAAGCCGGTGATCATCCACAACCTGCTGGAGTCGATCCGTCTGCTGGCCGATGGCTGCAATAACTTCCAGGAGCACTGCATCGCCGGCCTCGAACCCGACGCCGCGAAAATGGCCGAGCACCTGGAGCGCGGGCTGATGCTGGTCACCGCGCTCAACCCACACATCGGCTATGACAAGTCGGCAGAGATCGCCAAGAAGGCCTACGCCGAGGGCTTGACCCTTCGGGAAGCGGCGCTGGACCTGGGCTACCTCACCGACGCTGAGTTCGACCAGTGGGTACGCCCGGAAAACATGCTGGGCGCCTAAGACGCCATACGTAGCCGCCGGGCCTTGAGCCCGGCGAGCAACGACGGCGCCAGCGCGACTGCCGCCGAGCCCATGACGACCACCAACGCGCCAAAATAGCCCAGGGCATTGATCTCTTCGGCCTGTACATAGTCCGGCCACAGCCACGCGGCCAACGCCACCGCCATAAAGGTCACCAGCGGCGTCAGGGCCAGGGTCGCACTCACCCGCGAGGCTTCCCAGTGGGCCAGGGCTTCGGCAAATGCGCCGTAGGCTACCAGCGTGTTCATGCAGCACGCGAGCAACAGCCAGCCCTGCAGCGGGCTCAGGTCCAAGGCCTCCAGCGGATGCGCCCAAGGCGTCAGCAGCACGGCGCAGGACAGGTAGATCACCATCATCACTTGCAGTGAGTTCCATACCGTCAACAACTGCTTCTGGCCCAAGGCATAGAACACCCAGACAGACGTCGCGAGCAGGATCGTCAGCACCCCGGCGGTGTAGGCGCCCAAAGACGTCAGCAATTCGTCCAGGCGTTGGTTGAAGAACAGCCCGAAACCGACGATCAGCACCACCAGGCCCACGCTCTGCCCGACGCTGAAACGCTCCTTGAACACAAACACGCTGGCGATCATCAAAAAGATCGGGCCCATCTGCACCACCAGTTGCGCGGTGCCGGGGCTGAGCAGTTTCAGACCCACCAGGTACAACACGTAGTTGCCCATCAGGCCGCACACCGCCATCGCCACCAGCCAGCCGCCCTTGGGACCAAGCACTGTACGACTGGGCAGGCGCTTGGTCGCGGCGAGGTACACGAACAGGCAACTGCCGGCCACTACCAGGCGAAACCAGGTCACGGTGATCGGGTCCATCACCTGCAACACCTGCTTGAGTTTGATCGGCAGAATGCCCCAGAGCAGCGCGGTCAGCAGGGTCAGGAAAAAACCGTAGACCCAGCGGCCGGAAGAGATATGCATGAGTGCCCCAGAAAATGCCAGAGGTGGAGGAGCGGCCATTCTAGGGGCAAGCGAACGAATTGGGATACGCCGCAGTTCAAATGTGGGAGGGGCGGTGCGACGATTCGACTTGCCCCCTCCCACATGTTGCTTAGCGTACGGCTTCAAACAGTCCCGTGGCGCCCATGCCGCCGCCCACGCACATGGTGACGATGCCATAACGCAAATTACGCCGTTGCAACTCACGCACTAGGTGCCCCACTTGCCGCGAGCCGGTCATGCCGAACGGGTGGCCGATGGAAATCGAGCCGCCGTTGACGTTGTACCGGGCGTTGTCGATTTCCAGACGATTGCGCGCGTACAGGCACTGCGAAGCAAATGCCTCGTTGAGTTCCCACAGGTCGATGTCCGCCACCTGCAAGCCCCGCGCCTTGAGCAGCTTGGGCACCGAGAACACCGGGCCGATACCCATCTCATCCGGCTCGCAACCGGCCACGGCAAATCCACGAAAAAACGCCTTGGGCTTGAGCCCCAGTTCCAGGGCTTTCTCCAGGCTCATCACCAGCGTCATCGAGGCGCCATCGGAGAGCTGCGACGAGTTACCCGCCGTCACCGAGCCGTCTTCGGCAAACACCGGCTTCAAACCGGACAGGCTGGCCAACGTGGTGTCCGGGCGGTTGCAGTCATCGCGGTCGACCACGCCGTCAAGGATCTGCACAGCGCCGGTATTCTTGTCCTCGACCTTGTACTTGACCGCCATCGCCACGATTTCATCGTCGAACAAGCCATCCGCCTGGGCCTGGGCCGTGCGCTGCTGGCTTTGCAGGGCGTAGAGGTCCTGCTCTTCGCGGCTGACGTTGTAGCGGCGGGCGACGATTTCGGCGGTCTGGCCCATGGGAAAGTAGATGCCCGGCACCTGCTCCTTGAGCAGCGGGTTGATCAGGTTATCGGTGTTGACGCTTTTCATGGTCAGGCTGATGGACTCGACGCCGCCGGCGACGATGATGTCGCTGCAGCCCGAAGCGATCTGATTGGCCGCAATCGCAATCGCCTGCAAACCCGACGAGCAGAACCGGTTGAGGGTCATGCCCGCCGTGCCGGTGCCCAATTGCGACAGCACGGCCACGTTACGCCCGATGTTGTAGCCCTGGGCGCCCTCGTTGGAACCGGCGCCGACGATGCAATCCTCGACCGACGCCGGATCGATACCGTTGCGGGCCAGCAGCGCGTTGACGCAATGGGCCGCCATGTCATCCGGGCGGGTCTGGTTGAATTTGCCGCGAAAGGATTTGGCCAGGCCGGTTCGCACGCTGTCGACGATCACTACTTCACGCATGGGCTACCTCGATCTTGTCGTTGTGGGGAGATGGATCGAGGATAGATCCAGGCCTGCCCCACCGCGACGATCATTCACCCGGCATATACAAAAGCATGGTGACAACCATAAACCTGTGGCGAGCAGGCTTGTTGTGGCAAGTGGGCTTGTGTGGCGAGCGGGCTTGTTGTGGCGAGCAGGCTTGCCCTGCGTTGGGGCGCGAAGCGGCCCTGATCCAGGCGCCGCGTTCTTTCAGGCAGACCTTATTGGCTGGTTTGGGGGCCGCTTCGCAGCCCAACGCGGGGCAAGCCCGCTCGCCACAACAGACCCACTTGCCACAACAGGCCCGCTTGCCACAGAGGGCTGCAGCCTGAACAACCCCAGGCCAGTGGTTACTTCTGTTTCTTCTTGTCGTGCTTGTCGGACTTGGCGAACGCCTCCTCCAAGGCCAGGTTGATGGTGCGCAACACCTTGACCCGCGCCCAACGTTTGTCATTGGCCTCCACCAGCGTCCATGGCGAGACTTCGGTGCTGGTGCGGTCGACCATATCGCCCACCGCCGCGCGGTAGTCATCCCATTTTTCGCGGTTGCGCCAGTCGTCTTCGGTGATCTTGAAGCGCTTGAAGGGGATTTCCTCGCGGGCCTGGAAGCGTTCCAGTTGGGTCTGCTTGTCGATGGCCAGCCAGAACTTGACCACGATCACGCCCGCGTCGCGCAGTTGTTCCTCAAAATCATTGATCTCGCCATAGGCACGCATCCAGTCTGCCGGGGTACAGAAACCCTCGATACGCTCCACCAGCACACGGCCGTACCACGAGCGGTCGAACACGGTGAATTTGCCCCGCGCCGGGATCTTCTGCCAGAACCGCCACAGATAAGGCTGGGCGCGCTCATCCTCGGTGGGCGCGGCAATCGGCACGATGTGGTACTGGCGCGGGTCGAGCGCGGCCGCCACCCGACGGATCGCCCCGCCCTTGCCCGCCGCGTCGTTGCCTTCAAAGACCGTCACCAGTGCGTGCTTGCGCATGCGTTTGTCGCGCATCAGGCCGGAGAAGCGCGCCTGCTCGGTAATCAGTTGTTCTTCGTAATCGTCCTTGTCCAGGCTCAGGGTCATGTCGAGGCTGTTGAGCAGGCTCATCTGGTCCACGGCCGACGGCAACGGCGCCGGGTTCATGCCGCTGGCCTTGCCCTTGGGTTGCTTGAGGGCGTTCTGCAGGCCTTCGAGCAGGATCTTGCCCACGGTGAGGCTGCGGTAATGGGCATCGACGCCTTCGATCACATGCCAGGGCGCGTAGTCGCGGCTGGTACGGCGCAGGATGCGCTCGCCGAAATGCACGAACTTGTCGTAGGTCTTGGACTGCTGCCAGTCCAGCGGGCTGATGCGCCAGCTGTGCAACGGGTCATCGGCCAGGGCCTTGAGCCGCGCCTTCATTTGCTTCTTGGACAGGTGGAACCAGAACTTGAAGATCACTGCGCCTTCATCGCAGAGCATTTTCTCCAGGCGCTCGGCACCGGCAATCCCCTGGTCGAGCCGCGCATCCTTGATCTCGCCGTGCACCCGGCTTTGCAGCATCTGGCTGTACCAGTTGCCGAAAAAGATGCCCATGCGGCCTTTGGCAGGCAGTTGGCGCCAATAGCGCCAGGCCGGTGGACGGGCCAGTTCTTCGTCGGTCTGCTGGTCGAAGGTGCGCACCTCGATCAGGCGCGGGTCCATCCATTCATTCAGCAGTTTGACCGTCTCACCTTTGCCGGCGCCTTCAATGCCGTTGATCAGGATGATCACCGGGAAGCGCTTTTGCTGTTGCAGCTCGTACTGCACCTCCAGCAAGGCTTCGCGCAGGGCCGGGACTTCGGCCTCAAAGGTGTCTTTGTCGATGGCGTGACCGATTTCGGCAGATTCGAACATGGGCGGCTCCGTTCCAGAATTCAGCAAGACTAGCGGATTGGGCAACGCGGCGTGCCAGGAAATTCCACCGCCGCTTGCCATGGATCAATGACGCGCCTGTTGATCGGCTAGAATGGCCGCCTTGCCTTTACCGAGCCGCCCATGAATCCGATCACCCACGCCCAGCTCGACTGGGATGACCAAGGTCGCCCGCACTCGCGAGTGTTCGATGACGTGTATTTCTCCGACCAGTCGGGCCTGGATGAAACCCGCTATGTGTTCCTCGAACAGAACCGTTTGCAGGAGCGTTTCGCCGCACTGCCGGCGAACGGGCGGTTGGTGATTGGCGAGACCGGCTTCGGCACCGGGCTGAATTTTCTCTGCGCCTGGCAGTTGTTCGAACAACACGCGGTGGCCGGTGCGCGCCTGCACTTTGTCAGCGTGGAGAAGTACCCGCTGAGTCACGCCGACCTGCAACGCGCCCTCGCCCTCTGGCCGGAGCTGGCGCCCTTCGCCGAACAGCTGCTAGCGCACTACATCGCCATCCACCAAGGCTTCCAGCGCCTGGTGCTGGATAACGGCCGCGTCACCCTCACGCTGCTGATCGGCGATGCCCTGGAGCAACTGCCGCAACTGGACGCGCAGATCGACGCGTGGTTTCTCGACGGTTTCGCCCCGGCGAAAAATCCCGAGATGTGGAGCGCCGAACTGTTCGCCGAACTGGCACGCCTGGCCGCGCCGGGCTCGACCATCAGCACCTTCACCAGTACCGGCTGGGTGCGGCGGCTGATCAATGCCGCCGGCTTCAAGATGAAACGCACCCCCGGCATCGGCCACAAGTGGGAGATTCTGCGCGGTGAGTTTCTCGGCTGGCCGACCGACACGCCGCAACCTGCCAGCCCCAAACCCTGGTTCGCGCGCCCTCCCATGCCCAACGGCGAGCGCCGCGCCCTGGTGATCGGCGGCGGCCTGGCCGGTTGCGCCAGCGCGGCCAGCCTGGCGGCACGGGGTTGGCAGGTCAGCCTGTTGGAACGGCATGACGGCCTCGCTCAGGAGGCATCCGGTAATCCACAAGGGGTGCTGTATCTGAAGCTGTCGGCACATGGCACGGCGTTGTCGCAGATGATTGTCAGCGGTTTCGGGCATACCCGGCGCCTGCTGGAGCACCTGCAACGGGGGGTGGATTGGGACGGTTGCGGCGTACTGCAACTGGCCTTCAATGCCAAGGAGGCCGAACGCCAGGCGCAGTTGGCCCAGGCATTCGCCCCGCAGCTGCTGCATCTGCTGGATAAGGCTCAAGCCCAGGCCCGGGCCGGTGTGGGCCTGGAGCATGGCGGGTTGTTTTTCCCCGAGGGCGGCTGGGTGCATCCGCCCGCGCTGTGCCTATGGCAGGCCCGCCAGCCAGGCATCGAAGTGCTGGCCCATCATGATGTGCTGGAGTTGCGCAAAGTCGACGACCACTGGCAAGCCTGGGACGCCGATCATCTGCTCGCCAGCGCCCCCGTGGTGGTGTTGGCCGGGGCCGCTGAAGTCAAACGTTTTGCCGCCAGCGCCGAGCTGCCCCTCAAGCGTATCCGCGGGCAAATCACCCGACTGCCGCAGACTGCCGCCAGCCGGGCCCTGGCCACGGTGGTGTGTGCCGAAGGCTATGTGGCGCCGGCCCGCCAGGGCGAACACACCCTGGGCGCCAGCTTTGATTTCAACAGCGACGACCTCACCCCTACCGCTGCCGAGCACGCCGGTAACCTTGAGCTGCTGCAAGAGATCTCTCCGGACCTGGCCGAGCGCCTGCACGCCGCCGACCTTGCCGCGCACACCCTGGAAGGCCGCGCCGCGTTTCGCTGCACCAGCCCGGACTACTTGCCGATAGTCGGGCCACTGGCCGACACCCTGGCGTTCGACCAAGCCTACGCCTCGCTACGCAAAGACGCGCGCCACACGCCGCAGGCCGCCTGCCCCTGGCTCGACGGCCTGTACATCAACAGCGGTCACGGCTCACGGGGCCTGATCACCGCGCCACTGTCCGGCGAGTTGCTGGCAGCATGGCTGGACAACGAACCGCTGCCGCTACCGCGCAGTGTGGCCGAAGCCTGCCATCCGAACCGGTTCGCGGTACGCGCGTTGATTCGCAGCAACACGGTAAAAACCCCTCGGTAAGTGCAGGCTCAACGCGACGGCGGCAAGGCACAGGCGTCCAGGTCATCGGCTCTCAACGCCGCCTCAGTCTGGCGTTCGAGCTCGGCGGATTCTGCCCGGTCCTGCTCGCCGCCGATCCTGTCGATTTCAGTTTTATAGGTGGCGTCATCCAGGGTTTCCCGCTTATCGAACAGCTCTTCGGAGCGCGCACGAAAGGGCTGGCTCAAGGCTTCGAACGCGTCGGGGTCAGTGATTTTCAGATACTTGACCCACCACGGCTGCTTGGCCAGATACTTCAACAGCTGCGGCGACAGCTCAGCCTCTTTCACCTGTGCCTCAGCGCGCCTGAGCATATGCTGGGTTACCCCGGCCAGGCTGGCGTAACGCATATGGCGAGGTTGCCCGGGCAAATGCAGGCGCTCGACCAAGCCCGTGCGAAAGGCCAGGTGCACCTCCAGCGGATCGAGCGCCGGATGCTCGGAGCTGTAGCGGCGGGCGATGGACGCCAACTGATCCAGGCGAAACAAGCCCTTGCCCAGGCTCAGCAACGGTTTGGCCGTGGCCTCACCACTCTCGACCTTTCGTACCGCCTCACGGACCAGGACCATGGTCTGCACGTCACTGAACGTCACCGCTGCGGAATCATCACAGTTCAATGGCGTGGCCGCCAGGTCGAAGACTGTCGTGCGCAATTCATCATCGGCCGCTATCGCGTCCAGCACTTCCCAGACCCGCGTCTCCATGTCCTCACGCACATACATGCTGTCTGCCGTACCTTCCAGGCCGGCCAGCAGGTTGAACAGCCCATCGGAAACCGGCTCATCCCAAAGCCCTTTCCACGTCGCCGCCTTTTCGGCATAGGCCGGCAAGCGCTCATCCCCCAGCCACAACGCCTTGGCCCGCTGCTCGTTGAGCCGGCCAATGTGATCCTCGAGAAAGCCCATGCCCTCGCCCGTCGCTGCCTTGTGGGTGCTCAGTAACTGACGGCTGGTGTCATCCAGTGGATTTTGATCCAGATGGATGTTCTCGGGTCTGTTGAGTGTCGAATCGAACAACCAGGCCGGCAGGCTGGCAATATCATTGCCCCGCAGGTCCAGGCGTTTGAGGCCCGGAATGTTCCTGATGCCCGCCGGCAGGCTTGTAAGACGGCAATTGCGCAACGCCAACGTCTGCAAATCAAGCATCTTGTGGACGATGGGCGGATCCAGCAGCGGGTTGTTGCTCAGGTTCAGCACCTTCAACGCCCTGAGGTCCGCGAGTTTGGTGCGGGTGTACTCCGTCAGTTGCAGCCGGTTATGGTCCAGGTACAAATAACTGAGCTGCTTCATCTGCTGAAGCACTTCAGGTAATCGCGTGAGCTGGTTGTCCGTCAGCTCCAGAGCGCGCACCCCCTTGAAGTGCCGGATAAAGTACGACACATCATCGTTAAGCCCCATCCGCTTGAGCGACAGTTGCTGCACATGATCGAATTGGACGTCCGGCGGCAGGGTCGGCAAGCCTGCCAGGGTCATGCCGTCAAGGGACAGGCTCGGGACTTTCCGACCTTCTGCATCGGACGCCACCGACGCATATCGCCAGCTGTTCTTGATCGCCTCTGCGGCTTGGTGCCGCGCCTGGCGGACGTCCCGCAGGGCCTGGTCCGAGCGCGCTTGCACCACCTTTTCCTTGGCCCACAGTTTCAGGGTTCGTTGCAGCTTCTCGTACTGCTCCTCACGCGCGCGCACTGCATTGGCACGGGCCAGGTCATCGCTGCCCAGGCCCTGCAAGAAGCTCGAAACGCGCACGCTGTCGAACCAGGGGTAGAGTTTCCTGACCTTATATTCCAACCCTCGCGGGAATCGCTGCGGCTGCGCCGGAATCGCCTGGATACACACGGGTGCACGCTCCTGCGGTAGCGCACGTTCCGGCCACAGGTAACGGGCAATCCGGCTTCGCTCATCCTGGGATTTGCTGATGATGGCGTGCCGCAAGTGGCTGGCCCTGCCGTTTCCGGTAAGGTGCATTGCGTCGAGTTGCTCGCTGGTCAAACAATCGAGCAGCGCCGTGTAGAAACCTTCCGAGCCGCCGGCCAGCGCCCCCAACGGCGCCCCTTGCCCATCGTGGGCACGAAACCCCTTGGCCGACTGAACTACCACGCGCGTCACAGCGACGTCTGAATCGCCGACCTGGGCCAGGACCTCGCCCCCCACGCGCTCACGGCGCACGTTCAGTGACATGTCCTCGGGCCAGCCGGGTAGCCGCCGCAGCAAGCCGGTAGCGATGCGGCGAGTAGCATCGTTGGCCAATTCCGGTACATACAGGCCCGTCAGGGCCTCGTCTTCTTCCAGCACCTCCTGGGTCTCCCGCGCCCATTGACTGAGGCGCAACGGCACGTGCCGGGTATGACGCAAGCGCAAGCGCTCGGCGCTGGAGGCTTTGCTCATGACCTCCCAGGCGAGCCGAATGGGCAACTGTGGATGACGATCCTTGAGCAACCCATGGTCCGTGCGGTCGCCGACGTCGGCATGCGCCCGCAGCCGTTCATACAGCGCTCGATGATTCTGCTTGATCGATGCCGTCAGGCGTTGCGTCAATATGGCTGGCTCCTCCCCAGGCTGAAAGGTGCCTTCCAGCAGTTTCAGCTTCTCCTCATCGTCCAGGGCGGCCAGCAACGTGGGAATGATCTGCCCGCTTTTCAGTTGCTGCGCAGTGAGGTGGATGCTCAAGTCTTCGTAGTCAAATGGCGCGGTGTCAGGGTGACGCTCAAGCACATACCCCTCATCGTCCAGCAGTTCGAAAAAACGCCCTTGGGGCCAGCCGTCCATCAGCGGCAGAGCCTGCATCTGCACATGAGAGGTGGTGGCATCGAGGGGGGCTTCATTTTCCATTTGCCAGACCAGGTCGCGAACACCCTGGTTCTGCCTGAAGCGCTGCGCACAGTCGCGAAGCCGCTCCGGCAGCGGCAGGTTGTCCCTGGCCAGTTGCTTCAGGCGAGACAGGTTCATATCGGTGATCGCAGCGATGTCGCGCAATTGCTCGGGAGTAAAGGATTTCAGGGGCGGGTCCAGGCGCCCCAGAATGTATTCGACATTTTCCCACTCATAAGGGCGTTCGAACGAGAACTGCCAACCGCCCTGAAAGTTGTGGCTCACGGGCGGCTGGTACGCCGATGCACGCCGCGGATGCACGGCTCTCCAGCGACCGCTGCGGGCATCGAAGGTGATCGAATACACCCCGCCGTCGATATTGACGTACGACTGGCCATCGACCTGATACACCCCGCGAGGGCCGGCCACGCGTCCTTGCAGCGAGATGGACCGGCGGTAAGGCTCGGTACGGGTCCGCCATAGTCGCGTGGTCTGATCCGGCATCCGCACGCCTTCGACCTTGTCATACAGCCTCGATGTGGAGGGTGTGGATCGCCACAACCGGCCCACCACTTTCGTACCCGCCGCGAACAACGCCATGGCGGCAAGGTTTTCAGCAACGTTGGTCAGGTGCCGGAGTGCTTCGTGCTTGTCTTGGTGGACCCAATCATCCACCCCTTCGAAGACCTCCCCCAGAATTTGCCCCACTGCCACGCCCATCATCAACTGGCCGATGACCGGCACCATCAGCCCCGCGACATTCAGCACCGTCAGGCCAATGTCCAGGTAGTTCTGAATGCGCAGGCGACGCGCATCGTCATCGGCCTGGGCGTTGGGCACTGCCAATACCAAGGCATCGAGCCGGAGTTTGCCGACACAGGCGTTGAAAAAAAACGTCGACAGGTTGCTCGTTACCGCCAGCGGCTCCACCCGCACCAGGGTTTTGTTCTGGTCAAAGCGTTGAAAAAAATCGAAGCGCTCGGACTCATCCAGATAGCAGGTGAAAAAACCTCGATAAGCGCTGACCTGGAGCTTGAGCGCCAGGTAGACCTTGAACTGCTCCAGGGACTCGTAGCGATACCACGGCCGCACCGGCTCATTGGGCATGTACACCACAATCGGGCCACTGGAGAAACCCTCGGCAGCACTGCTGGAAAACACCAGCACACCCCACAGGCAAGTCCCGTTGATATTCAGGCCCTGCCAGGTCAGCGGCTGGCCGTTGAACCACACGTTTGAAATGTCGCTGGCCGGCAGGTCGACCCTGACCACGCCGAGCAACAGCGCACGGGTGGGTGCGTCGATATCCCCCTTGCCATAGGCCACCTGCAGGTCGATCTGCATATCCAGGCAACGGGGGTGACCAACCTCCCGCACCGCCGGGTTATGCCCGCGCCCGGTGTCCACGCTGCCCTCGGTTGGGACGGGCAGGTTGAACACCTCGCGGATATGGGCCTGATACGCCTCGCCCAGGTTCAGCTCCCGGCAGTAACCGACAAAGGTATGCGCGGTTAGATTCTGCGCAATGGCGCGCCCCGGCCCGACACGCACGACCGCGTTGAACGGTATGCCCCCGACCTCGGCAGCGGCGTCGGAAAAGTTCTGCATCGCCGCCTGCAGCAGGCTGTGCCTCTCCAGGTTGATGGTCTCGATCAGCCTGCCGCCAAGGTCCGCACCCACGCCACTGAATGAGCGTCTGGGCAGATCCAGGGTGTCATGGTCGATGTCCAGCCCAGCCAGCCCTTTGGTCGCCAGCAAGGCCGTGAGGCGTTCGCGGCAAAACTGATCGAGGGGCTTGAGGCGGCCCAGCAGCCGGTGCAGTTTTTCCCGTGGCCGTTCACTGTCGGCGTGTAGCTGCTCAATGGCCTGGAGCACTTGGGAATCGGCCTTGACCCACCAGGCCGGCAACCGCTCGTACAAGACCTGCGCGGTATCCAAGTCACCGGTGACATCCAGCAATGCGCTCATCAGTTCGTCCCGAGTCACCGGCACGACCACCTCACTCAAATTACCTGTTTGCGTCATTAACAACGTTCCTTCATTGCGTTGAACAATGACGCCAGACGATAGGCGCACCTTCGCCGCAAAAGGGTTCAAATAACTGCGCATTTGCCCTGCGCACCCCACGACTATTTGCATCTGAACGCGACCTAATTACCCCCACTTCGACCCACGCCATACAGGCCGCAGGGCCACTGGCCGAGGGGTACGGCTTTTTGCCATATAACTTATTGTTCTAAAACTCCGCGTATAGCCTCGGGTCAGTCCCTAGGTACCCGCCTTTTTGGCGCGGGTCTTTCTATCCCTCCCCAACGGAAAAACCGGTAAGGAACCTATGTGCGGATTAGCTGGCGAGTTACGTTTCGATCTTCAACCTGCGGACCTCGCAGCGGTGGAGCGAATCACCCATCACTTGGCACCACGCGGCCCTGACGCGTGGGGCTTCCACGCCCAAGGGCCGATTGCCCTGGGCCATCGACGCCTGAAAATCATGGACCTGTCGGACGGCTCCGCCCAACCGATGGTCGACGCCCAACTGGGCCTGTCCCTGGCGTTCAACGGTGCGATCTATAACTTCCCGGAATTGCGCCAGGAGCTTGAAGCCCTCGGCTATGCGTTCTATTCCGGTGGCGACACCGAAGTGTTGCTCAAGGGCTATCACGCCTGGGGCGAAGCGCTGCTGCCCAAGCTCAACGGCATGTTTGCCTTTGCCATCTGGGAGCGCGATGCCCAGCTCCTGTTCATCGCCCGTGACCGTCTTGGCGTCAAGCCGCTGTACCTGTCGCGCACCGGTCAGCGCCTGCGCTTTGCCTCGGCGCTGCCGGCGTTGCTCAAGGGCGGTGATATCAACCCGATCCTCGATCCGGTGGCGCTCAATCACTACTTGAATTTCCACGCCGTAGTGCCTGCACCACGCACCCTGTTGGCGGGTATTGAAAAACTGCCGCCGGCCAGTTGGATGCGCATTGATGCGCAGGGCAACACCGAGCAGAAAACCTGGTGGACCCTGCCCTACGGACCCCATGAGGACGAGCGCAATCTCACCCTCGAAGACTGGACCGACCGCGTGCTCGACAGCACCCGCGAAGCCGTGGCCATCCGTCAACGGGCTGCCGTGGATGTCGGTGTGCTGCTCTCCGGCGGCGTCGACTCGAGCATGCTCGTCGGCCTGCTGCGTGAAGTCGGCGTGCAGGACCTGTCGACCTTCTCCATCGGTTTTGAAGACGCCGGTGGCGAGCGTGGCGACGAGTTCCAGTATTCGGACCTGATCGCCAAGCACTACGGCACCCGTCACCACCAACTGCGCATTGCCGAACGCGAGATCATCGAACAACTGCCGGCGGCGTTCCGCGCCATGAGCGAGCCGATGGTCAGCCATGACTGCATCGCCTTCTACCTGCTGTCGCGGGAAGTGGCCAAGCATTGCAAGGTGGTGCAGAGCGGCCAGGGCGCAGACGAGTTGTTCGCCGGTTACCACTGGTACCCGCAGGTGGATGGCGCGAGCGACCCGTATGCGGCTTATCGCGAAGCGTTCTTTGACCGCAGCTACGACGACTACGCCGCCACTGTCGCGCCGAAATGGCTGACCGCCAACGACGCCGCAGGCGACTTCGTGCGCGAGCATTTTGCGATGCCCGGCGCGGACGCCGCCGTGGACAAGGCGCTGCGCCTGGACAGCACGGTGATGCTGGTGGATGACCCGGTCAAACGTGTCGACAACATGACCATGGCCTGGGGCCTGGAAGCCCGCACACCGTTCCTCGACTACCGCCTGGTGGAGTTGTCGGCACGCGTGCCGGGCAAATTCAAATTGCCCGACGGTGGCAAGCAAGTGTTGAAAGAAGCCGCACGCCGGGTCATCCCGAGCGAAGTCATCGACCGCAAGAAAGGCTACTTCCCGGTACCGGGCCTCAAGCATTTGCAAGGCGACACCCTGAACTGGGTGCGCGAATTGCTGCTGGACCCGAGCCAGGATCGCGGCCTGTTCAACCCGGCCATGCTCGACCGCCTGCTCACCGACCCGCAGGGCCAATTGACCCCCCTGCGCGGCTCGAAATTGTGGCAACTGGCGGCGCTGAACCTGTGGCTCAGCGAACAAGGAATCTGATTGATGAAACCCCATGCAGCGGCTTACAGCCAACGCTTGTTGAAGGGCCAGGCGCCGACGTACGAGCGCCTGCAAGCGCGTCTGGCCGAAGATGGCAGCCCATTGGCCGCCGAGCCGATCGCCGTGCATTGCGGCTGGGGCCGGTTGTTGATCGGCCATACCTTCCCGGACCCGGCCAGCCTGGCCCAGGAGCTGCTCAACGAACAGCCCGGCGAGCGCGACATCGCACTCTACGTAGCGGCCCCCCAGCAGATCCTCGGAATCGATCCGCAGCAGCTGTTCCTCGATCCTTCGGACACCCTGCGTCTGTGGTTCAGCGACTACCGCCCGGCCACCCGTGTGTTTCGCGGCTTTCGGATTCGCCGGGTGCAGACCGAAGCCGATTGGCTGGCGGTGAACCAGCTGTACCAGGGGCGCGGCATGTTGCCGGTCGACGCCGCACGCCTCACACCGCGCCATGAAGGTGGCCCGGTGTATTGGCTGGCGGAAGACGAAGACAGTGGCACGATAATCGGCAGCGTGATGGGGCTGAACCATCAAAAAGCCTTTCACGACCCGGAAAACGGTTGCAGCCTGTGGTGCCTGGCGGTTGACCCGCAATGCACACGCCCCGGTGTCGGTGAAGTGCTGGTGCGCCACCTGGTGGAACACTTTATGAGCCGTGGCCTGAGCTATCTGGACCTGTCGGTGCTGCACGATAACCGCCAGGCCAAGAGCCTCTACGCCAAGCTGGGTTTCCGTGCGCTGACCACCTTTGCGATCAAGCGCAAGAACGGTATCAACCAGCCGCTGTTCCTCGGCCCCGGCCCGCAGGCGGGGTTCAACCCGTATGCGCGGATCATCGTCGAAGAGGCCCATCGCCGCGGTATTGATGTGCAGGTGGATGACGCCGACGCCGGCTTGTTCACCCTCAGCCATGGCGGGCGCCGCGTGCGCTGCCGCGAGTCGCTGAGCGACCTGACCAGCGCGATCAGCATGACCCTCTGCCAGGACAAGAGCCTCACCCACAAGGTGTTGAAAGCGGCGGGTTTGAAACTGCCTTCGCAGCAACTGGCGGGCAGTGCCGACGACAACCTGGAGTTCCTCGACGAACACCAGCGCATTGTGGTCAAGCCGCTGGATGGCGAACAAGGCCAGGGCGTGGCGGTGGATCTGCAGAGCATCGAAGAGGTGCAGCAGGCGATCGAAGCGGCGCGGCAGTTCGACAGCCGGGTGTTGCTCGAAAGCTTCCACGAAGGCCTGGACCTGCGCATTTTGGTGATTGGCTTTGAGGTAGTCGCCGCCGCGATCCGCCGCCCCGCCGAAGTGACCGGTGACGGCCAGCATTCCATCGGCGCGCTGATCGAAGCCCAGAGCCGACGCCGTCAGGCGGCCACCGACGGCGAAAGCAAAATCCCCGTGGATGCAGAAACCGAACGCACTCTGCACGCCGCCGGCTACGACTACAGCAGCATCCTGCCCCGTGGCCAGACCCTGGCCGTGCGCCGCACCGCCAACCTGCACACGGGCGGTTGCCTGGAAGACGTCACCGCGATCCTCCACCCCACGCTGATTGACGCCGCCGTGCGTGCTGCCCGCGCCCTGGACATCCCAATGGTGGGCCTGGACCTGATGGTGCCCGCTGCCGATCAGCCCGAGTACGTATTTATCGAAGCCAACGAACGGGCCGGCCTGGCCAATCATGACCCGCAACCGACAGCGGAGAAGTTTGTGGACCTGTTATTCCCCCATAGCCAGCCGACGGCTCAATAACCCTATGGCGAGCGGGCTTGCCACAACAAGCCCCTTAGCCACAACAGCCCCACTGGCCACAGCATTTGCCTTATTTCATCAGGAGTCTTTATGACCCGAACCATTCCCGAACCGGATCTCAACTACCTGCAAAAAGTCTTGCTGGAAATGCTCGCCATTCCCAGCCCCACCGGGTTTACCGACACCATCGTGCGCTACGTCGCCGAGCGCCTGGAAGAACTCGGTATCCCGTTTGAAATGACCCGGCGCGGCACGATTCGCGCCACCCTCAAGGGCCAGAAAAACAGCCCCGACCGCGCGGTGTCCGCGCACCTGGACACCATTGGCGCCGCCGTGCGCGCGATCAAGGACAATGGCCGGCTGACCCTCGCCCCGGTGGGCTGCTGGTCAAGCCGCTTTGCCGAAGGCAGCCGCGTCAGCCTGTTTACCGACAACGGCGTGATCCGTGGCAGCGTGTTGCCGTTGATGGCCTCCGGGCACGCGTTCAATACCGCCGTGGATGAAATGCCGGTGAGCTGGGACCACGTGGAATTGCGCCTGGACGCCTATTGCGCCACCCGCGCCGATTGCGATTCCCTGGGGATCGGCATCGGTGACTACGTGGCGTTCGACCCGTTGCCCGAGTTCACCGAGAGCGGGCATATCAGTGCCCGCCACCTGGATGACAAAGCCGGTGTCGCCGCCCTGCTCGCCGCGCTCAAGGCTATTGTCGACAGCGGCGAACCGCTGCTGATCGACTGCCACCCGCTGTTCACCATCACCGAAGAAACCGGCAGTGGCGCAGCGGCGGCCCTGCCCTGGGATGTGAGTGAGTTTGTCGGCATCGACATTGCCCCGGTCGCCCCCGGCCAGCACTCCAGCGAGCATGCGGTCAGTGTGGCGATGCAGGATTCCGGCGGGCCGTATGACTATCACCTGTCCCGCCATTTGCTGCGCCTGGCAGCAGATAACGACTTGCCCGTGCGTCGCGACCTGTTCCGCTATTACTTCAGCGACGCCCACTCGGCGGTGACTGCCGGTCACGATATCCGCACCGCCCTGCTCGCGTTCGGTTGCGACGCGACCCATGGCTATGAGCGCACCCATATCGACAGCCTGGCTGCGCTGAGTCGGCTGTTGGGCGCGTATATCCTCAGCCCGCCGGTGTTCGCCAGTGATGCGCAACCGGCCCAGGGTTCATTGGATCGGTTCAGCCATCAGATCGAGCACGAAACGCAGATGGAGAGCGACACCCGCGTGCCGTCGGTGGACAGCCTGGTCGGTCAGAAGTCCTGACGCTGGCAACTGCGGTCCCGGCGCAGTAGCATCGCCGGGACCCATCACCCGAGGCTTGTATGCTGATTCCCTACGACGCACTTGAAGTCGACACCCTGACCCGCCTTATCGAAGACTTCGTGACCCGTGACGGCACCGACAATGGCGACGACACGCCCCTGGAAACCCGCGTGCTGCGGGTGCGCCAGGCGCTGACCAAGGGCCAGGCGCTGATCGTGTTCGACCCGGACAGCGAGCAGTGCCAGTTGATGCTCAAGCACGATGTGCCCAAGCATCTGTTCGACTGACTCAGGGGTTAGTGGAGGACTGGGGTTGCGTGGCTTGACGCTCAAGGATCTTCTGGTAGACCTCGGCGCGGTGGACATGCACCCCGACCGGCGCAGCAATCCCGAATTTCACCTGGTTACCGTTCAACTCGAGAATGTGCACGGTGATGTCATCGCCGATGGAGATGATTTCGCCTACGGCACGGCTTAAGACCAGCATGGCGGTTGTCCTTATTGAATAACAGGACCCCGACCATGCGCGCTGGGTGTGGGTGCAGCAATGCCTCGCGGCAAAATCAGGCAACACCTACAAATGAAGGTAAATTGCCTGACAGACTAACCCCAAATCAGGCCTTAACAGCCTGGGCCTTGGCGCGCATCTTGTCGGCCATGGTGGTCATTTCGTCGTAGAGCAACTGCGGGTTCTTCTGCTTCAAAGCCCACGCCATCCGCCCTTGCTCATGGGGCAGGATCATGAACTCGCCCTGCGCCACGCGTTGATAGATGTAGTCGGCAATGTCCGCCGCCGAGATCGGCGAACTCTCCAACAACTTGCCCACCTGAGCCTTCATGGCCGGCGTCGGCCCACGGAATGAGTCCAACAGGTTGGTCTGGAAGAACGACGGGCACACCACGTGCACCCCGACTTCCTGCTGCTTGAGCTCCACCAGCAAACTCTCCGACAGCGCCACCACTCCGGCCTTGGCCACGTTGTAGTTGCTCATGGCCGGCCCCTGCATCAGTGCCGCCATTGAGGCGATGTTGATAATGCGCCCCTTGCTCTTTTCCAGCAGTGGCAGGAACGCCTTGCAGCCCTTGACCACACCCATCAGGTTGATTGCGATCTGCCAATCCCAGTCCTCCAGGGACAGTTCGGCAAAGAAACCGCCCGAGGCCACGCCGGCATTGTTGACGATCACATCGATGCCGCCCAGCTTCACTTCGCAGGCCTGGGCAAACGCGGTGAGCTGGCTGTAGTCGCGCACGTCGCAGCGCTGGATAAACCCATCGCCACCGGCTTCGCGCACCAGCTTCAGGGTTTCCTGCAGACCTGGCTCGCTGACATCCGACAAGGCCAACTGCCAACCCTCACGGGCCCAGCGCAGAGCGATTTCACGACCCAGGCCGGACCCGGCGCCAGTGATCATCATGCGGTTTTGCATAGGAAGTAGCCTTGTGGTTCACAGAGGAAGTGATCGGCAGTGTAGCGAAGGTTTTTCCTACACCCACGCACCATCAGATTGATGAATGCCCCAGGCAAACCACAGGCCGGGTCGGATGCCCGCCTATAGCCTAAGTTCAATCTTTTTCAATTAACCCAGCAGGGTTGTGAACGGATTAAACGAAATAAGGGTGTTTGCGAAATGCTTTAAAAAAACACGGAATTTTCTGTGAAGCCGCACAGTCGGAGTTGTTAAGGCGTCCGAAATAAAACACACGGGCCTCTCGTTAAATAACCGGTCTTGCACAAGGCCTATAAGGAAAACAAAACATGAGCCTAATTCTAATCATCATCCTGATCCTCTTGCTGGTTGGTGGTCTGCCAGTGTTCCCTCACTCGCGTAACTGGGGTTATGGCCCGTCGGGTATCCTCGGTGTAGTGCTGGTTGTGCTGCTGGTCCTGTTGTTGCTGGGCCGCATATAACCGCTACGCGGTAATAACCAAGCAAAAAAAAGAGGCCTTGAAAAAGGCCTCTTTTTTATTGCCGATTAATCAGTCCGGCTTACCGTTTACAACGCCTGCGGTGTTATCCAACAAACTCTTGGTCGCGGTTTGCAGGAACGATTCGAGTTTCTGCTTGAGTGCAGCCTCGTCCGGCGATTCAGCAATCACTTTACCGGTCGGGTTGGCACCCAGTTCGTATTGCCACAGCTTCGGTGGCATTTCCTTGGGCAGTACCAGAATGCGGTCTGCAGTCACCAACGCCACGGTCTGGTCGCTGCCGGATGGCTTGATCACGCCAAAGCCCTTGTCGCCTTCCGGCAGGTTCAGCAGGTCGCGGCCCCAGCATTGGTGCAGGGTGTCGCCACCCAGGCGGCCCATGATGGTCGGCACGATGTCGATCTGGGTGCCCACGGTGTGGTCACGCTCGCCGAACTTCTCCTGCATACCCGGTGCAATCATCAGCATCGGCACGTTGAAGCGGCCCAGGTCCATCTCGGTGATCTGCTGTTCGTTGCCGAAGCCGTGGTCGCCCACGATCACGAACAGGGTTTCCTTGAAGTACGGCTCCTTGCGGGCCTTTTCAAAGAACTGGCCCAGGGCCCAGTCGGAGTAACGCATGGCCGTCAAATGCTCGTTGAGGCTGCCACGGTCGGTGACTTTCTCCACCGGCAATGGCGTCGGCAACGCGTACGGCGTGTGGTTGGACAGGGTTTGCAGCAGTGCGTAGAACGGCTTGCCGCCCTCACGGGCCTTCAACTCTTCCAGGCCACGGTTGAACATGTCCTGGTCGGACACGCCCCACGTCGGGTCGGAGAACACCGGGTCGACGAAGTCGTTGCGGCCGATGAAGTTGGTCATGCCCTGGTTGCTGAAGAAGCCCGACTGGTTGTCCCAGGCGAAGTCGCCGTTGTAGACATACACGTCGTCAAACTTGCGCGCGCTGAGCAACTGCGGCAGGCCCGACAGCTTGTGGCTGCCTTCCGGGGTCTGCATCAGGTATTCAAAACCTGGCAGGTTCGGGAAGCAGGCCATGGTGGCGAACATGCCCTGGTGGGTGTGGGTGCCATTGGAGAAGAAGCGATCAAACAGCAGGCCTTCCTTGGACAGTTTGTCGAAGGATGGCGTGATGTTGCCGGGACGACCCAAGGCGCCTACCGAGTGACCGGCGAAGCTTTCCATCAGGATCACGACGACGTTCTTGATCGGCAGGGTCTTCTCGGCCGGTGGCGTGTAGTCACGGCGCACCGCGGCGATGTCGGTATCGACCAGTTTCTCTTGTGGCAGCACCAGCATGTCACGCACGGTCTGGGTGGCCAGCGGCTGGTCCAGGGTCGCCTTCCAGATGTTGGAGCGGTCTTCACCGAACCGCGCCTTGGCCGCCGCGATCAGCGACAAGGTGCCATTGAGGCCCAACTGGTTGGCGAAGTTCGAATCGGTGGTGTACACATCGCCCCAACGCAGCGGCGGGCCCTGGCGCAGGGTGCCTCGGGCGGCGACCACGGCGATCAGCAGGCACACCACGAACACCGCGATGCGGCTGTACCACGGCGCGACTTGGCGGGTACCGATGCTGCCACCGCTGAACGGGCCACGAGGGCGCGTGGCGCGGTCGGCGCCCTTGAATGCCATGCTCAGGATCAACGTGCCCACGGCCCACGCCAGCAGGTAGCGCACCACCGGAAAACCGTACCAGAGCATGCTCATCACGGTTTTCGGGTCTTCCTTCACATACTGGAAGACCAGGCCGTTGAGGCGCTGGTGGAACTCACGGTAGAAGTCCATCTCCATCAAGCCCAGGAACAGGGCGATGCTGGACGCAATGGTCAGCCAGAAGCGGAAGAAGCCACGCGCGGCCATGGCCCGTACGCTGAACAGTGCCAGCAGCAGTGGGATCAGCAGGTATACCACCAGGCGTAGGTCAAAACGCAGGCCGTTGGCGAATGCTTCAAGGAAGGTCGAGGCCGGCGTGTCGAGGATCATCTCGCGGTTGTAAGCCAGCAGCGCCAGGCGCAGCAGGGAGAACATCACCATCATGACCAGTGCGCAGAGCAGCGTGTACGCCAGATGGGATTTGACGGTCGGTTGCAGCAGGCGATTAGAAGCTCGCTGCTGACTCAGGGCGTCCGGGTTTGCCATGTCGTTTCAGGACCCATTGGAAGTTTAAGTGACGAAGTAGTGCAGTGGCGCGAATGGTGCCCGATCAATGCCATCAAGGCTATTAATTACTGAACGAGCACGACTGCCCCGCCTTTAAAAGCACCTGAAGCAGGGCATTGGCAGGGTCGATAAAGCCGGCGGATTGTCTTGGATAAGATGTGAAAATTGTGTGCAGCGAATATTTCGACACACAAATCTCTAGAGTGCGCTGAAGACCAATGTGGGAGGGGCGGTGCGACGCCCCTCCCACATTTACTGTGCCCGCTCCAAATTGAGTGCGGGGGTCAGATCCGCACGTTACCGCGCGGTCCTGCAATGGCCCAGATGATCAGGCCCAGTACCGGCAAGAGCAGGATCAACAGGATCCACAAGACCTTGGCGCCGGTACTCGCGCCGCTTTTGAACACGTTGATGATCGCCCAGATATCCAGCGCCAGGATGATCAGCCCGATCAAGCCATTAAAAGTGGAACCCATGGTGTCGCTCCTAAGTGAGGGCATGCCCTTGTAGGATAGTCAGCCCTGGCAGGGGTTCCGTTTTATTTCAGACGTGTACGGCAACCTTCAGCGCTTCGAGGGATGGCTCGGCCGTGATGCCGACTTCGGCACACAGCGCCAGTACACGCGGCAGGTCGTTGCCGAACACCAGCACCGCCTGGATCTCGTCGTCCAGCAATTGGCTGAAGTTGAGCAGCACATAACCGCCATCTTCCGGGCTCAGGGCGCTCATCTGGATCTGGATACGGTTCAACGCGGTGAGGTCTTCAGTCTTGGCCAGTTGCTTGGGCTTGAGGTTGAACGCCACGCTCGGACCAAACGACGCGACGATCTGCGCAAACAGGTCGCCATAGGTATCGGCCTGGAACAGCACGGTGTCCGGCAGGCTACCGACCACCACCCACTCCCCCAGCGGAATCGGGAAGCTGTCGTCGTAGTTGATATCCGGGTTGGCCGCCAGGAAGGCCGCCGGGTCGGCGTAGGCCTGGACGGCCTCCTCGGCGATGCGCGTGACCTCGTCCTCGCCCATGACCCCGGCGCTGATTTTGCTGATAAGTTCGACGAGGGCGGTTTTCATGGGGCGATCCTGTAGCGGGCTGGTTTTTGAGGGCGCACAGCCTACACCAGTTTCTCCAGCTGCGCCGCCGTGTCCTTCGCGCCCATGGTCTGCGCCGCCGCCAGCGCCGTCGCGCCCTGGGCATCGGTGGCCTTGGGGTTGGCGCCTTGGCTGAGCAGGTAGTCGAGCATCTCGACGCGGTTGAACATGGCGGCCATCATCAGCGCGGTACGACCGTCGGACGAGGCGGCCTCGATTGGCGTGCCCCCTTCAATCAGCGCCTTGACCACCGGCAAGTGACCCTTGAACGCCGCGCCGGCGATGGGCAGTTGGTTCTTGTCATTGGCGATCAGCGGGTCGGCCTTGAACTCCAGCAGCACTTTTACCGCTTCGGCATGGCCGTGGTAGGCAGACAGCATCAGCAAGGTGTCGCCGTTGTGGTTACGGAAGTTGGCCGGCAAGCCTTTGGCCAGCAGCGCGGCGAGCATGGCGGCGTCACCTTTGCGGGCCACGTCGAAGACCTGCTCGGCAAATTCGGCGGCTTCGTCTTCGGTCATTTGTTTGGCTTGATCTGACATGTGGGGGGCTCCTTGTCTGGTACTGAATAGGCGCCAGTGTCGCGATGGAGTTCCCCACTGTCATGGCTTTTTTGTCAAAAGCCCCCATAGGCACAATCAATAGCGGAACTGACCACCCTGGATCTGCGCCAACAGTTGCCCGGTGACCGGTACATAGCAGTCCGACCCCGGCAACCAGGCATACACCGGGTCATTGCCGGCCTTGTCCGGATCAAAAGCCTCTTCCTTGAGCCTGACCTTCTGGTACTTAAAGGTACCGGTGGTTTCCATCTTGACCTTGATGCGCAGGAAGAGCGGCACTGCATAGGGCGGCAATTGTCCGTGGGCGAATTGCAGCAACTCGCGCATGTCCAGCGAGGCCAGGGATTCACTCGGAGTGATGGCAACCATGCCTGCGCGGCCATTGGTGTTTTCGATCTCGACGCCATAGGCCACTACTTCGGCGATCTGCGGGTGTTGCAGCAGCACGTTCTCGACCTCGGTGGTGGACACGTTTTCACCTTTCCAGCGATAGGTATCCCCCAGGCGATCCACAAATTGCGCATGGCCGAAGCCGATGCTGCGCAACAGATCGCCGGTATTGAAGTAACGGTCGCCTTTTTCGAATACGTCGGTGAGGATCACCTTGCGATTCTTCTCCGGGTCGGTGTAGCCATCAAAGGGCGATTTGTCATCGATCCGGGCCAGCAGCAAGCCCTGCCCGCCCGTTGGCACCTTGCGCATAAAGCCATCACTGCCGCGCAGTGGCTCGCCGCTGTCATGGGCGTAGTCCACCAGTGCCCAATGCTGCAGGCAAAAGCCGATGGTGTTATCGAAATTCAACACGTTGGTAAAACCGATATTGCCGTCACTGGCCGCGTACAGCTCGCAGATATGCTCCACACCATAACGTGCCTTAAACTGCGCCCACACGCCGGGGCGCAAGCCATTGCCGACCATCTTGGTCACGCGGTTATCAAGGTCGTGTTCGCCGGGTGGCTGGTCGAGCAGGTAACGACACAATTCACCGACATAGCCGAGGGTGGTTGCGTTGAATCTGCGCGCATCGTCCCAGAACTGACTGGCGCTGAACTTGCGGCGAATGGCGAAGCCCGACGCCCCGACAATCGCCGAGCCCCAGCACACACACAGCCCGGTGGCGTGGTACAGCGGCAAGGTGCAATACAAGACGTCGTCCGGCCCCATGTCCAGCGCGATGCTGCCGAAGCTGACAGCGGTTTTGGTCCAGCGACCATGTTTCATGATGCCGGCCTTGGGCAGGCCGGTGGTGCCGGAGGTGTAGATATAGAAGCACGGGTCGTTGAAGAAGATCTGCGCGGTGCTGGCCGGGTTGTCCACCGGGCACTCGGCGCTCGCAGCCAACAGGTCGATATAACCCTGCGGCACTGCGCTGGATGGCTGATCGGCGACGAACCAGGTTCGATCAGATGCGATGCCCACCTGATCGCGCACCGCGTCATGGGCAGCCACCAACTCCGCGCCGACAATAATGGCGACCGGACTCACCAAGTTCAGGCTGTGCACCAGCGTCGCCTGGGTTTGCGCGGTGTTGAGCATCGCGCAGATGCCGCCCAGCTTGGCCACGGCCAACACGTTCAAGAGCAGTTCGGGGCGGTTTTCGATAAACAGCGCCACCACGTCACCCTTGCCGATGCCCTGGGCTTGCAGATGATGGGCGATACGGTTGGCGCATTGGTTGGCATCGGTGTAGCTGAACACACGGTCGCCGTACAGCAGAGCGTTGCCGTCGGGGTTGCGCAGGGTCGCTTGCTCAAAGTGCCAGCCCAACCCGCACGGCTGCGCGGGGTCGGTGACATTCGCGGCACGCATGCCACGCACTACGCGCGGCAGGGCGCGGACAATGGCCGGCACCTTACGCAGCAGCTTGCCCCAGGTGATCATGTCGTTCTGCGGGTGGCTCATGGAGGAACGTCCTTTTTCTTATTCTTCGTATGATCCAGAAGCACAGATCCCTCCGTAGGCCGAAGGTCCAATGCATTGCAGGAAAATACGTCAGCCCTTCTTCAGCTGTACACGCGGGATTTGAAAAGTTTTGTATCCCGAGCGATGCCCCCCACAAAAAAGGAATTTAGCTGCCCGCAGGCAGTCTTTATCAGTACCGGCGCGTCCATCCCACCCCGTTGAGTAACGCAAAATGCAGGATGCATGATGGCCATTCATGCAATTTGCACGAAACTGAAAATTGGCAATTTTTTTAAGCGATTGATTTATAAAGATATTTTAATAAATCATGAGCTGGCACAATCACTGCACCTATCACTCCATGCTTGCCAACTTGAGCCAACGGAGCTGATAGACATGAGCCTGATCCAAGATAAATTCGCTTCAGTATTCTCCAACTACGACGTCACCACCCAGCCACGTCCCGACGGCGGCATCCTATTGACCCTGCGCAACAGTGACGGCAAGCAGGTCAAGCGTTCGATCTCTTACCAGCAGCTGCACACCGCCGATCAATTGACCTGGGTGATCAGCGCGATTCGTCGCGACCTGGCCGAACAAGCCAGTGAACTGCCGCAAATTTCCATGCTGCAAAGCCAGAACCGCTTTGCCCTGCCGACCTACCATTCGGCGTAAGTACTGCAGCCCCATAGAAAAGGCCGCGACGCTATTGAGCGTCGCGGCCTTTTCTGTTTATCAGCATAAACCTTGGCGTACCGCCTCATTCATCGCCTGCACCCGGTTGTTCACGCCGAATTTGCCGTAGATATTGCGCAGATGGAATTTCACCGTGGCTTCGGAGGTGGCGCGAATCTGGCTGATTTCCCAGACGGTCTTGCCTGCGGAGGCCCAACGCAAGATTTCCAGTTCCGCAGGGGTCAATGCTTTTCCAGCCAAACTCAAACGCCTTCTAACGGCGTTGGGTACGGAATAGTGTGTTGGAAATGATTCCTTTGGGCCTCTCATTAGTTTCGCTCCCTTTTATTGGCTATCGCCCTATCACCCTTCGGATTTCTCCTATTGACAGGTGATATAAACGTTGAGGCCGCAAAGAGTTACATAACCAATGGAACTAAGGCGTAGGGCCCGCGATAAACAGCCAGGCCTTACAGGAATTTGAGTTTATTCCCACAACAACTTCCACCATGCGGGGGTTGAAGTTTTTGATACGTCGCTCTTAGTCATCCAGCCCAGGAAAGCGTCGGGCGATAGCGTCGCCCGTCAACGTCGGCACTGGGCTTTGCGCCTTATTGAAAAATCGCAGCGTTATACAGTGCGGGTTCTCACCCATATCAAACCAGTGCGCCATACCGGCCGGCACCACCAGCAGGTCGTTTTTCTCACACCGCACGGCATATACGTAGTCGCCAACATGCAGGTTGAACAAACCCTGGCCGGCGATGAAAAAACGCACTTCGTCTTCGCCGTAGCGGCGCTCATCCAGGAACTCGGCGCGCAATTCGGCTTTTTGCGGGTGGTCGCTCGTGACACGGGACACTGCCACCGCAGCGTAGCCGAGCGCGTCGATCTGCGGCTGATAGGCGGCAATCATGTCAGCATCGCTGGCACCCCTTTCGATCAGGCCAGGTTGCCAGCGCTCAAACCGCACACCGTGCTCGGCCAGGGTGGCGACGATGTCGTCGACATGGGTCAGGACCTTGTTCGGGGTATCCGGTGAAGCAACGGGGTAGACGGCGACATAGCTCATTGAAGGATTCCTTGGTTCTGCTCTTGCAGTCGAAAACCGATGATAACGGCAGCGGCCAGGGCTGCGACGCTGGCAATACTAAAGGTGAAGGTCGGTCCCAGCAGGTTCCAGCTGTAGCCGGAATACAACGCCCCCAGCGCACCACCGGTGCCGGCCAAGGCGGCGTACAGCGCCTGCCCCTGGCCTTGTTGTTTGGCGCCAAAGCTGCGTTGCACAAAGGCAATCGCCGCCGCGTGGAAGCTGCCGAACGTGGCGGCGTGCATCACCTGCGCCAGCAACAGCACCCACAGGAGTTCGGCAAAAGAACCCAGCAGCAACCAGCGCAGCGCCGCCAGCAGAAAGCTCGCCAGCAGCACCCGGCGTACCGAAAACCGCGTGAGGATGCGGCTCATGCCCAGGAACATCAGCACTTCCGCCACCACGCCCAGCGCCCACAGCATGCCGATCACGCCACGGCTATAGCCCAGGTGTTCCAGGTGCAGGGTCAGAAAGGTGTAGTACGGACCATGGCTCATTTGCATCAGCGCCACGCATGCGTAAAACGCCAGTACCCCAGGGCTGCGCAGTTGCTTGAGAAAACCGTCTGCCCCCAGGCGATTGCCCTGGGTCACAGGCTGCGCATTCGGCACCCAGAGGCTGGCACCGATGATGCCGGCCATGATCACCACGACCACCACCGGGTAGATATCCAGGCTCAGCCAGTCGAACAGGCGCCCCATGATCACCACGGTGAGGATAAAACCGATGGAGCCCCACAGGCGCACCTGGCTATAGCGTGAGGTCTGTTTGTGCAGGTGGGCCAGGGTGATCACTTCGAACTGTGGCAGCACCGCGTGCCAGAAGAACGCATGCAGGGCCATCACCAGGGCCAGCCAGGCGTAGGTATGGCTGATGAAGATCAGCGAAAAACTCAGCAAGGTGCACACCGCACCGAAGCGCACGATGGCCAGACGCCGGCCCGTGTAATCCCCCAGCCAGCCCCACAGATTGGGGGCCACGCAGCGCATCAGCATGGGGATGGCCACCAGCTCGCCGATACGCGCGCTGGAGAACCCCAGGTGATCGAAGTACAGCGCCAGGAACGGCGCCGTCGCCCCAAGCAGGGCGAAGTAGAACAGGTAGAAGCTGGAAAGGCGCCAGTATGGGAGGGCTGTCACCGCCGCGCCGTCACAGCTGGCCCAGCACCGGAGTACTCACGCGCACATCGGCGTTTTGCCCGCGATTGCGCAGCAGGTGGTCCATCAGCACGATGGCCATCATCGCCTCGGCAATCGGCGTGGCACGGATGCCCACGCACGGGTCGTGGCGGCCCTTGGTGATCACGTCCACCGGGTTGCCGTGCACATCGATCGAACGGCCCGGGGTGGTGATGCTCGACGTGGCCTTGAGTGCCAGGTGCGCAACAATCGGCTGGCCGGAGGAAATGCCGCCGAGGATGCCACCCGCGTTGTTGCTGAGGAAACCTTGCGGGGTCAGCTCATCGCGGTGCTCGGTGCCGCGCTGGGAGACGCAGGCGAAACCGGCGCCGATTTCCACGCCTTTCACCGCATTGATGCTCATCAGCGCGTGGGCCAATTCGGCGTCAAGGCGGTCGAAGATCGGCTCGCCCAGGCCTGGCTTGACGCCTTCGGCGACCACGGTGATTTTGGCGCCGACCGAATCCTGATCGCGGCGCAACTGGTCCATATAGGCTTCCAGCTCCGGCACTTTGTCCGGGTCGGGGCAGAAAAAGGCGTTGTCTTGCACGCTGTCCCAGGTCTTGAACGGGATTTCAATCGGGCCCAACTGGCTCATGTAGCCACGGATGACGATGCCCTGGGTCGCCAGGTACTTCTTGGCGATGGCACCGGCGGCCACGCGCATCGCGGTTTCACGGGCCGAGCTGCGGCCACCGCCACGGTAGTCGCGCTCGCCGTATTTGTGGTGGTAGGTGTAGTCGGCGTGGGCCGGGCGGAACAGATCCTTGATCGCCGAGTAGTCCTTGGACTTCTGGTCGGTGTTGCGAATCAACAGGCCAATGGCGCAACCGGTGGTGCGGCCTTCGAACACGCCGGAGAGGATCTCGACTTCGTCGGGCTCCTGGCGTTGGGTGGTGTGGCGGCTGGTGCCGGGCTTGCGACGGTCGAGGTCACGCTGCAGGTCTTCCAGGGACAGCTCAAGGCCGGGCGGGCAGCCGTCGACAATGGCGACCAACGCCGGACCATGGCTTTCGCCTGCGGTGGTGACAGTGAACAGCTTGCCGAAGGTATTGCCGGACATGCAGGGCGCTCCGTGAAATCAGTTGAATCAAGTCAACCGTAATAACTTAAGGCGGCCAGTATACGCAGGCTAATCGACTAGTTCATCCTCGAAACCTTACCGGTCGACATGGGTCCAACCGGCACCTCCCGAATAATGGCGCGATGATGCTACGAGTTTTACTGTTTACCCTCACCCTGTTTACCGCCGTGGCTCACGCCGCCTCCCCCGTCGTACTGCAACGCCCGATCAGCCTGGACACCGGTAGCGGTGAGCTGTTTGGCTCGCTGTTGTTGCCGCAGTCCGACAAGCCGGTGCCGGTGGTGTTGATCATCGCCGGCTCCGGCCCCACCGACCGCAACGGCAACAGCGCCGACGGCGCACGCAATGACAGTCTCAAGCGTCTTGCCTGGGTACTGGCCCGGCACAACATCGCCAGCGTGCGCTACGACAAGCGCGGTGTAGCCGCCAGCCTGGCCGCCACACCCGACGAACGCAACCTGACCCTCGACGCCTACGTGGCCGACGCGGTGGCCTGGGGCAAATTACTCAAGGCCGATAAACGCATGGGCCCGCTGATTGTGCTGGGCCACAGCGAAGGCGCGCTGGTTGCCGCCCTCGCCGCCCCCCAACTCGACCCGGCTGGAGTCATTTCCCTGTCCGGCAGCGCCCGCCCGGTGGATCAGGTGATCCGCCAGCAACTCGCCGATCACCTGCCACCTGCCCTGCTGCTGCGCAGCAATGAAATCCTCGATCACCTCAAGGCCGGCCAGGTGGATGCTGATGTGCCAGGCCCGCTGGAGGGCATTTTCCGACCCAGCGTGCAGCCTTATCTGATCAGCCTGTTTCGCGCCGACCCTTCAGCGGCCTTTGCGAAACTGCGCATGCCCGCATTGATCATTCAAGGCACCAACGATATTCAGGTAGGTGTCGGCGACGCTCAGCAACTGAAAAGGGCCAAGCCCGATGCCGAGCTGACCGTGATCGAAGGCATGAACCACGTCATGCGCATCGTGCCCAACGACGTAAAGCAACAATTGGCCTCCTACAATGACCCACAATTGCCTCTCGCCGCTGAGTTGGGCAGCCGGTTGGTGCGCTTTATCGACGGACTTCAACCCCGTTAAGCGACAATTTGCCTCCAGTCCTGCAGAAAGCGGCCGATAAGCCCAGGGTCGACAGCAAAAAGACTGTCGACTGGCAGGGCTTGGACAGGATCACACCGCATGACAACCACTGAAGCAACACCGGAACCGACCGCCGACACCCCGGCTGAAAAAACCGAGGCCGTCGACGCGGCTCCCCTGCCGTGGGCGGAGGTTCAGGCCGAGCATTTCAAGATGCTGCGCCTGGCCCCACTGGCTACCGACCGTGCCACCGGTGTGCGACCGTTGCGGTTCGTGCAGTTCGGCTATGCCGAGCGCAATGACAAACACCACAGCCTGTTGCGCATGGTCATCCAGTTGCCGGGGCAGCGGGTGCGCCGCGAGCAGAACCACCTGGATATCTGGGTGGATCACGATAAACATCGCGTGCATTTCGGCCCGGGCAACAGCCTGGAAATCGAACCGGCCAACCGTGGCATCGGTCGCTTCCTGGTGGCCCAAGCCTCGGCATGGGCGAAGAAGAACTGGTCACACTACCGCGTCGACGGCGTCGACCTGGCCAACAAGGACGCACTCAACGAAGCCACACGCCTGCGCCGCGATCACTTCCTGCGCGTCCAGGGTTTCGATGTGGCCTACGCCGATGTGCAACACCTCAAGGGCAACGTACAGCCCGGCAAGGTCAGCGATGTGCTGGACAGCTGGAACACCGAGAAGGTGCAGTTCGTGGAGATCCTTGAAGCTGCGCAGATGCTGCAACAGGCCGAGCACAACCTGTTGGAGCAGGAAGTGAAGCTGCGCAAGGAAGAAGAAAAGGTCACCAAGTTCAAGCGTGAGGACAGCGGGTTGCGGTTTACCATCACCTGCCTGGTGGCGTTTACCGTGTTTCAGGCAGGGTTGTTGATCTGGATTGCCACGCACCGGTAGCCGGCTGGAATGCAATCAAAATGTGGGAGGGGGCAAGCCACCTCCCACATTGTTTGTTCTGTAAGGCTGGTTAAACCCGAGCGGCGAAGATTGCCTGATGTTCACGGCACTGTTCGGCCGTGAGCATGAACACCCCATGCCCACCCCGCTGGAATTCCAGCCAGGCGAAGTCCACTTCCGGGTACAACGCCTCGACATGCACCTGGCTGTTGCCCACCTCGACAATCAGCAAACCCTTCTCGTTCAGGTGGTCCGCTGCCTCGGCCAGCATGCGCCGCACCAGGTTCAAGCCGTCGTCGCCACAGGCCAGGCCCAACTCCGGCTCGTGCTGGTATTCGTCCGGCATGTCGGCGAAGTCTTCGGCATCCACATACGGCGGGTTGGACACAATCAGGTCGAAGCGCTGGCCCGGCAGGCCGTCGAAGCCATCGCCCTGCACGGTGTACACGCGCTCGTCGACACCGTGGCGCTCGATATTCTGGTTGGCCACTTCCAGGGCTTCAAAGGACAAGTCGCCGAGCACCACTTCAGCGTCCTGGAACTCGTAGGCGCAGGCAATGCCGATGCAGCCAGAGCCGGTGCACAAGTCGAGGATGCGCGCCGGCGGCTGGGCCAGCCAAGGCTCGAAGCGGTTTTCGATCAGCTCACCGATGGGGGAACGCGGAATCAGCACGCGCTCGTCAACGATAAACGACATGCCGCAGAACCACGCCTCTTTCAACAGGTAGGCAGTGGGCACCCGTTCATGAATACGGCGATGCAGCAAACGCTGTACGTGAGAGATTTCCTCCTCTTCCAGGTTGCAATCGAGATAGCTGTCGGCAATTTCCCATGGCAGGTGCAAGGCGCCGAGCACCAATTGCCGGGCTTCGTCCCAGGCATTGTCGGTGCCATGGCCAAAAAACAGGTCTTCCCCATGGAAACGGCTGACAGCCCAACGGATGTGGTCGCGCAAGGTGCGCAGGCGGGAAGTGATCACGGGGGCAGACTCCTGGAAAAAACGACTGGCAATTCTAACAGCCTTCGCCTGTACCGACGATGTACGAAAACCTGCCGCCGTACGTCGGATTTCATCCAAATCGCCATCATTCAGTTAAACATCTGCCCCCCTTGACATGGCTGCACGCCAGCAACGGCGTACCTTACGATAGTAGCGATTCACAGAACCGCTCAGCCAGTGGACAATGGCGCAAAAGCCCCCCTCACAGGAGCCCCAGAATGTCCGTTCCAAAGACGATGTTTCAACTCAGCGGTCGTGGTTACGCAGCAGCCAACCTTGGCCATGCGACCCTCGTGATCATCGATGCCCAAAAGGAATACCTCAGTGGCCCGCTCGCGCTCTCAGGCATGGACGCGGCGGTCGGCAACATCAAGCAACTGGTCGCCGCCGCACGCAATGCCGGGCGTCCGATCGTGCATGTGCGCCACCTGGGCACCGTGGGCGGCCTGTTTGATCCCCAGGGCGAGCGCGGCGAATTCATCCACGGCCTGGAACCCGCAGGTGACGAAACCATCGTTGACAAGCTGCTGCCCAGCGCCTTCCACGGCACCGGCCTGGAAAAACACCTGCAGGACCTAGGCTCCCTGGACCTGATCGTCTGCGGTTTCATGAGCCACTCCAGCGTCAGCACCACCGTGCGCGCCGCCAAGAACCTGGGCTTTCGCTGCACCCTGGTGGAAGACGCCTGCGCCACCCGCGACCTGCCTTGCAAAGGCGGCGTCCTGAGTGCCGAGCACGTACAGCAGACCGAAATGGCCATCATGGCTGACAACTTCGCGACCCTCGCGCTGACCAAAGATCTGATCTGATCGTCCTTCTGATGAGCGGCGCGACGTGTTTATGGCTCCGCTCATCCGCAAATGCCTGTCATTTGCTGCAATTGCCTCTGGCCCAGGAACAACCTGTGTATCTTCCGGTCGAAGGGCCGATACCCTGGAGGAAAGGTCGGAATGAAGATATCCGATGGTTTTGACGCTCGTCGCTTGCGCCCCAAGGGCCCGAGCAACTGGCGTCTGCGCCTGGTGGCCGGCATTGCCGCGCTGCTGGCGATTGTAGGTGTGCTGCTGGCAGGTGCCGGTGGCGCCGGTTTGTTTGGTCACTCACCGGCCCTTGGCGAACTGAATGCCAGCCCCGGTGGCTCTGCCCTCCTGCTGGGCATCGGCTTGCTGGTGCTGTGGCTGGGCGTGTGGCTGTGGCGTCGCAGCCGTCGGAAGATGCGTCAGCCGTTGTCGCTGAACATCGCTTCGCACCTGATGAAAAAGCACGACTGATGGCGCATAGATAGCGTTTCCAGCGCCCTGGCCGCCGCGATTTAGGTAAACTGCCCGCCCTTCGCGGAGGCTGACATGCAAGACGACGATTTTTCCCTGTTCAAAAACGAGCTGCGCGGCGTCAAGCCGATCAAGCATGATCGCGCTGACACCGGCAAACCCAAGGCCGACCGCGCGCAGATTGCCAAACTGCGCCAAGCCGCGACCGTGCGCACCGACGCCACCACCGTGGATGGCCTGTCGGACCAGTTCGTCATCGACGTAGGCCCCGAAGACGAACTGATGTGGGCCCGCGACGGCGTGCAGGAAAGCCAGATGCGCAAGCTCAAGGTCGGCCAGATCCCGTTCGAAGGCAGCCTGGACCTGCACGGCATGAACGTGGAAAAAGCCCGGGAAACCCTGTGGGCTTTCCTTGCCGAAGCCACCAAGTTCGAAATCCGCTGCGTGCGCGTCACCCACGGCAAGGCTGTGCGGTTGGACGGCAAGCGGCCGATGATCAAGAGCCACGTCAACACCTGGCTGCGCCAACATGCCCAGGTGCTCGGCTTTACCTCGTGCCAGGCACGCCACGGTGGGGCGGGTGCGGTGTATGTGATGCTCAAGCGCACGATGATGGAAGGGCGCGACGAGTAACAAGTGCCATCGTCAGGCTTGCAGCGATGTGTCGGCCACCGTAACCTTGCGCTTTGCGAAAATCCCACAGGTAGTTTCATGTCCCTGGAACAGAATTACACCGCGATCCTCGGCCAACTCGGCGAGGACGTCTCCCGCGAGGGCCTGCTCGACACGCCTAAGCGTGCCGCCAAGGCGATGCAGTACCTTTGCCGCGGCTATGAACAGACACTCGAAGAAGTCACCAACGGTGCCTTGTTCAGTTCCGACAACAGCGAAATGGTGCTGGTCAAGGACATCGAGTTGTACTCGTTGTGCGAACACCACCTGCTGCCGTTTATCGGCAAGGCGCATGTGGCGTATATCCCGAGCGGCAAAGTGCTGGGCCTGTCGAAGGTCGCGCGGATTGTCGACATGTATGCGCGCCGCCTGCAGATCCAGGAAAACCTCAGCCGCCAGATCGCCGATGCCGTAATGCAAGTGACCGGCGCCCTGGGCGTGGCCGTGGTGATCGAAGCCAAGCACATGTGCATGATGATGCGCGGTGTGGAGAAACAGAATTCGTCGATGATCACTTCGGTGATGCTGGGTGAGTTCCGCGAAAACGCGGCCACCCGCAGCGAATTCCTCAGCCTGATCAAGTAACAGGCTGCGTAGGAAAAGACCGGCGTTCATCGCCGGTTTTTTTTCGCCCGCAGAATTAAGGTAAGCTGCGGCCCCTTCATCATGGGCAAGAGGTTTCAGCCATGTTCGTCAAAGCACTTCGAGTGGGCCTCGGCCACGTCATCATCGCCGGCGACTTCCTTACCCGCCCGCGTAAAAAGCAGCGCCCTGCCGAACAACAGGCCCAGGTGAACGCTGCGGCCAAGGACCTGACCCTGTATCAATTCCACGCCTGCCCGTTCTGCGTGAAGACCCGCCGCACCCTGCACCGCCTGAATGTGCCGGTGGCATTGAAGGACGCGAAGAACAACGAGCAGGACCGCCAGACCCTGCTGGAGCAAGGCGGCAAGATCAAGGTGCCGTGCCTGCGCATCGAAGAGAATGGCCAGACCACCTGGATGTATGACTCCAAAGTGATCATCGATTACCTGGACAAGCGTTTCGCGGCGATCTGACAGACCTGCTGAGATCCAATGTGGGAGGGAGCTTGGCCCTTCCCACATTCAGTTGGATGTTGGCAAATCCAGGTCCAGCTCCAGCAGCGCCGAACCGAGGCACTTGCCATGTGCATCCAGCGCCAGCGAGCGGGTCACGCCGCCGCGCAATATCCCCGGCAGTACGAAGTTCAGCGCTTGCACGTTGGGCAACTCATAACGCCGTACCGGCGCAGCGCCAGGTTCCAGCAAGCCCGCAAAAAACTCGGCCACGCGTTCGGCCGTGAGCTGCTCACGCAGCAACGGATAATCCTCGGCACGATAGGCAATGATCGAAATGTTCGAGGTATCGCCCTTGTCGCCGGTACGGGAATGGGCCAGCGTGTGCAGTTTCATGCTTCGATCCTCGGGTTGACCGCGTCACGGGGCAGCAGTAACGACGCCACCGCCACTACCTGCCGCACGCTCTTGCTTGCACCACCGCCGCCGGACGGGCCGTTGGTGTAGAGGGTTTCCACTTCATTGCCGACCCGCACCGCTTCGCTGCGTTCTTCACAGCGGGCAGCCACTCGCAGGCGTACTTCCCAGGGCTCCACGCTGCTGCGTGGACCGTGCAGCGAGTCCATGCCGATCAGTTCGGCGCGTACATCCTGCATCTTCACGCCCATCAGTTCCAAACGCTTGAGTACGACATCCCGCGCCAACTGCGCCCGTGCGACCGCGCCGGGGCCGCCGTAGGACATCTGCCCTTCGCCAATCCAGCCATCCAGATAGCCAACGCTCACCTTCAACTGCTCGGGCCGTGCGCGACCTCCCGCCCCCTGAGCGCGAACGCGATCCACAGCCTCTTCGACAAACCCCACGTTGGAGAAGTCGGCCGTCACGTCAGGCGTCAAATACGCCGCAGGGTCATGCACTTCGTAGATCAGTTGTTCTGTGCAGGTGGCACGGCTGACCCGCCCACCGGAGCCTGCAACCTTGGTAATCACGGCCTCACCGTCGGCATCGATCTCGGCCAACGGGAAACCCAGGCGCGCAAGGTCGTCCACATCCTTAAAGCCAGGATCGGCAAAATAACCACCGCTGACCTGCCCGGCACACTCCAGCAAATGCCCGACCAACGTGCCGCGCCCCAGGCGCTGCCAGTCGTCCACCGCCCAGCCGAATTCAAACACCTGCGGGGCGAGGAACAACGACGGGTCGGCCACACGCCCGGTGATCACCACATCGGCGTCGGCGCACAGGGCATCAAGAATGCCGTCGACGCCTAGGTAGGCATTCGCGGAAATCACCCGCGCGCCCAGTGAGCCCACGGTCTGGCCGTTATCCAGTACCTGCTCGGGGCGCAAGACGTCCAGCACGTCATCGCCCATCACGGCCACGACCTTGAGGCTCAAGCCCAGCGCATCGGCAATCCGCCGCACTTCGACCGCTGCCGACACCGGGTTGGCCGCGCCCATATTAGTGATCACCCGCAGGCGGCGCCGCCCTTCATAGCGGCCGACGTAAGGCAACACACGCTGCATGCGCTCACTGAGCAGCGGGTCATAACCACCCTGCGGGTCGCTGATGCGTGCCTGTTGCGCCAGGGCGATGGTGCGTTCGGCCAGACACTCGAACACCAGGTAATCCAGGTCGCCCAGTTCGGCCAGTTCCACGGCAGGTTCGATACGGTCGCCGGAATAGCCGGCACCGGAACCGATGCGCAAGGTTTTCATCTCAAATCACTCCCAGGAGCAACGCGGTCAGGGTCATCAACACCGACGCGGCAAACAGAAAAGGGATGGTGAAGCGCTGGTGATCGGCCAATTCGATCTTGCACAGGCCCACCAACAGGAAGGTCGCCGGGGTCAGCGGACTGACCGGAAAACCGGTGGTGTGTACGCCCAGCAACGACGCCTGGGCCACTTGCAGTGGGTCGACGCCCAAGGCTTTGCCGACTTCGGCAATCACCGGCATCACGCCGAAATAGTAGGAATCGGGGTCGAACAGCATGCTCAGCGGCATGGAAATAAAGCCCACCACCGCCGGGATCAGCTTGCCGTGGCCAGCCGGAATCTGCGCAACCGCCACTTCAGCGATGGCCTTGAGCATGCCCGTGCCTTGCATGATGCCGGTGAACACCCCGGCGGCGAGCAGGATACTGGCCATGGTCAGGGCGGTTTTAGCATGGGCATCGATGCGGGCGCGCTGGGCGTCGACGTTCGGGTAGTTGATGCACAGCGCCACCACGGTGCCGAGCATGAACATCACCACCGGGTCGACCCAGCCGGCGATCATCACCACCATGACCAGCACGGTCAGGACCAGGTTGACCCAGAACAGGCGTGGGCGGCGCAGCTTGATGTCGTCGTCGCTGAGCACCCGTTGCGGCACGGCATCCACCGTGGAGCCGGCACCCAGGCCGAGGCGTTTTTCTTCACGCCGGCCGAGCCACCAGGCGCAGGCAAAGACGAAGATCAGGCCGACGATCTGCACCGGGATCAGCGGCTGGAACAGGTCCGCCACCGGTACATGCAAGGCCGCTGAGGAGCGCAGCACCGGGCCGGTCCACGGCAGGAAGTTGACCCCGGCCGCCATCGCACAGACACAGGCGAGGATGCGTTTATCGATACCCAGCCGCGTATACAAGGGCAACATCGCCGGCACCGTCACCAGAAAGGTGACCGCCCCGGAACCGTCCAGGTGCACCAGCAGGGCCAGGGTCGCGGTACCGACCACAATCCGGGTAGGACGTGTCCCGACCGTGCGCAGGATGCGATCAATGATGGGATCGAGCATGCCGGCGTCGGTCATGATCCCGAAAAACAGGATCGCGAACACAAACATGCCCACTACGGGGGCGACGTTCTTGATGCCGCTAATGATGAAGGCACTGGTTTGCAGGCCAAACCCGCCGAGCAGCGCGGCGATGATCGGCAAGGCGATCAGGGCCACCAGTGGCGAAAGGCGTTTGCTCATGACGGCAGCGAGCAGGCACAGGATGGTAATGACACCCAGGGTAGCGAGCATGGGTTACTCCAGAGCGGCCTTGGTGGCCGGTTATTGTTTTCCCTGGAGTATTGGAAGCGCGCTAGTCTTTGTAAATTGGAATATTCACCCATCAGTGTTCGGAAAAACAAAATGAAGCCATGCTTATGAAAAACAGCATCCAACACATACAAGCGTTCCTTGCAGTGGCGCGCACCGGCAGCTTTACCAAGGCTGCCAACGAGCTGCATCTGTCCCCTTCGGCGCTGACCGTGCAGGTACAACAACTGGAAGACTGGCTCGGCGTCGTCCTGCTCGACCGCAGCCCCCGGCATGTGAGCATCACCGCCGCCGGCCAGGAAGCGCGCGGCCCGATGGAAAAACTGCTGCTGGACCTGGACAACATCGTCACCGGCTCCCGCGACCTCGCCGCCTTGCGCCGGGGCGTGGTGACCATCGCCGCCCTGCCCTCGGTCTGCGCCGGCAGCCTGCCACCGGTGCTCCGTCTGTTTCGCGAGCGTTTTGGCGGAATCGAAGTCCGCCTGCAGGACCTGGTGGCCCACCGCATTCATGCCCAGGTGCGCGCAGGCGAGGTGGATTTCGGTATCGGTGTGCGGGCGCGATTGAGCCATGGGCTGGCATTTGTCCCGGTGCTGAATGATCGACTCTGTGCGTTCGTACCGCTGGATCATCCGCTGACGCGGCATAAGCAGTTGACACTGGAACAACTGGCGCAACACCCGATCATCCTCACCGGCCGCGACAGCAGCGTGCGCGAACAAGTCGATGCGCTGTTCGATGCGACGCGGCTGACGATGAACGCCGGCATGGAGGCCAACTATATGTCGACAGTCCTGGCGTTGGTGCGCCAGGGGCTGGGGATCAGCGTGCTGCCCGAGTCAGCGGCGGACAGCCTGGAGGGACTGCGGCGCATCAGCATTGATCATCCGGGGGTCAACCGCGAGATCGGCTTGATCACCCGCAGCGCCATGAATTTAAGCCCGGCAGCGCAACGCTGCTTTGAGTTGTTGAAAGACGAACTGCGCTGAAGGCCGCGCACCCCGCTGAGATTGCCAGCCGACCGGAGCGCATGACTGCATGCGCCCGAAGTTCACCCTCTAGAAGATCGAATTAATCAATATAAAGAGCCGGGAAAGCGCCGTTGCAATTTCAAGCAAATCTCACTATTCGCCATGGATATGATCACGCTCACATGACGTTTAAAGGGTGTCAAATTCATGAGCGCTTCACCAAAAACGACACGGGCCTTCATTCTTTCAGCGCTGCAAAACATAGGCGTTACCCCAGATAAGTTGCAGGCCATCGATGACGGTGCGCAGATCTACGGACCCGAGGGGTTATTGGACTCCATCCATATAGTCGGGCTGATCTCGGAGATTGGCGAATGGGTCGACAGCCGCGCCGGTAACACTAAGAGTTTCTTCGATATCCTGGATGAGGATCTGTTCGAAAACTTCAAGGATATCAATTGGATTGAGTCGTTATTAAATGGAAAATTCAGTCATGTCAGCTTTTCCTCCTGATAGTCATTATATAAACGCCGACAAAATCGAAGACATCCCTTATAAACTCCTGGCCGATAAAGTGCCCACGCCCTTTTATGCCTACAGTGCCACGCAAATAAAAACTGACTTTGCCGAACTTAAACACGCATTGCCCGAGGGCATCGATTATTTTTATTCGCTCAAGGCTAACCCGAATAAATCCCTGGTCGCCCTATTACATAAAGCCGGCGCCGGCTGCGAAGTCTGTTCGCTGGTTGAATTGGAAATTGCACTACGCCAAGGTGTAGCGCCGGCCGAGATTATTTTCGTCGGTCCCGGCAAACATATTAATGAGCTGACCCAGTGTTGCCTCGCGGGTATTAAAGCCGTGGTGGTCGAATCCATCGAGGAAATGCATTTACTCAACGACATCGCGTCCAGCCTGGGGGTAACCCAGGCCATCGCGCTGCGTATCAACCCCGACTTTACCGGGGAAAAAGCCAAGTTGGTCATGAGCGGCAAGCCCCGGCAGTTCGGTATCGATGAACAACTGCTGCCACAGGCATTTGCCACGCTCGATCAGCTCTCGCACCTGCGCCTGGCAGGCCTGCATATTTACCTCGGCACTCGCATTCTCGACTGGCAGGCCCTTGCCAACAACACGCAAAACATCCTGGCACTGGCCGCCACGCTGCAACAGACCTATGAAACAGCGCTGGATTTCGTCGATGTGGGCGGAGGCTTCGGGGTGCGCTATTTCGACAAAGAGAAAGCACTCGACCTGGCCGCCTTGGGACAAGCCCTGCAGCCCATCGTGAACGATTACCGCAGGGCATTCCCACGCTGCAAAATCGTGATCGAACTGGGCCGGTTCCTGATTGCGCGGGCCGGCATTTTCGTCACGCGGGTCAACTACCTCAAGCCGTCCCGGGACGAGTGGTTTGCCGTGTGCGATGGCGGGGCCAACTGCCACGGCAGTGCCGCCGGCATCAACTCCCTGATCCGTCGAAACTTCCCGATGGCACGCCTCGGCCCCGCCACACCGGGCGAGCTGCATCGCTACCAAGTAACCGGCCCGCTGTGCACGCCGACCGACTTGCTGGGTGAAAACATCATGCTCGCCGAACTGCGCTCAGGAGACCTGATCGGCATCGGGCACTCCGGTGCCTATGGCGCCAGCGCATCGCCGGTGGGTTTCTTGAGTTTCGGTCATCCGGCGGAAGTTCTCGTGGAAAACGATCAGGCCTTTCTGATCCGCACGGCCGATGGCATAGACGCCCTGCTCGCCCCCCAGGTGTACCAACACCTGTCTTTGGCCAGCGCCTGAAGGAATCGTTATGTCTCTGCAGTTTGCGGCTACTCACATCCTGTGGCGCCAGTTCGAAAGGCACAGCGCTGCGCCTGCCGTAGACGACGCCCAGCTCAAACAGGTCAAGGACTTCGTCGAGGCCTTTTTCCACGCCCATGGCCATACCGCTCAAGCCCAGGACCGGCATGCCTCGCGCTGGTACGCCGCCCAGCACCTCACGTTCAGGGCAATGCTGACGCAATTGGTCGGTGAACTGGCCACCCAGATCCCGCTCAATGACGTGGAACTGGTGGTGCTGGCTCACTGGACACCAGACGTGGAGGTCGGCTGCTCGGTGACCAACGCCATCATTCACCAGACCAGCGCCCACGACGCCTTTGGCATCGCCATCAGCGATCACGGTCTGAGCAGCCCGTTCCTGGCGCTGCAAGCCATCGAGGACTACCTCGACGACACCAACGCTGGCCGCCCTGGGAAAAAAGCCCTGCTGCTGATCGCCGACCAGGACGCCATCATGTACCCCAGCCCGAGCCTGGAACGTTTCAATCCGGTGGCCAGCGCCTGCGTCGTGATGCTGCAAATGCGCGCAGACGAACCCGCCGACGGCCGAGCGACCGGCATCGTGTTCAAACAGTATCGAACCGTGCCTTTCCCGGCGACGCAACACGCACTGGAGACGCTGCTCAACAGGCTGGATATGTTCACGTCGATGGAAGAACACCTGCCCCTGTTGATCCTGACCACAGCGTGTTTCGCCGCACAGCTGCGCACGCACGCACAGTGGGCGAGCCACCGCATCGAGAGCTGGGACGACGCACTGCTCTGCAGCGCCCCGTGGGCGCGTTTACAACAATTGGCACCGAACAGCCACCGTATCCTGATGATGCAGCCCCAGGATAACGCGCTGAGCTGTGCAGGCCTTGTGGTGGGGGACTGAGATGTACATCCACACGATCACCAGCCTGGTCGCAGCGAACCTCACCCCGCTGCCAGCCCTGGCGCAAAAATATGCCTGGGGCGAACGCAACACGAAAATATTCAGCCGCTTCCATCGAATGGAATCGGCCAGCCTGTTCGAACACGAGGCGTTGCCGGACCTGATCATGCAATTGCTGCGGCAGTTCCAGGCCGAGTGCGACCCGGTATTGTTCGGGAACATTGGCTATGTCGCCTGGGCCCACTCCCTCAATTGCCCCAGCCCTTTTGACGTTGTCCCTGGCCTGGCCAACGACCTGCGCAGTTTGTTGGGTCGCCCGCAGGCTGAGTTTTTTTCTATCACCCAGGCATCGTGTGCATCGGCGCTGGTCGGGCTGAAGTTTCTCGACGCCAAACTGACGGCGGCACATGCCAGGCAGGACAAGCTCTGCGGCTTACTGATCACTGGGGAAAAGTGCTTCCACGACACCGTGCAATACGTCGATCAGAATGGCTACTTCGGCGAAGCCCTGTGCGCGACCCTGCTCAGCCCGGAACCCTCGCCCGGCGCCTTGCGCGTGAGTGCCGTGCATATCCGCCAACTGGCCGCCTATGGCACACGTCTGCGCGCGACGGATCGCGACAGCGAAAACGCCTACGACCACGCCTTTATCCCCACCATGGTCGAGACCGTACAGGGCGTACTGCAGCACGCCGGACGGCGTCCTGAAGAGCTGCGTACGCTGATCCCATACCACATCAGCCCGCCCACCTTCGACCGGATCGCCGACCGCGCCGGCTTTGCCCGGGACATCATTTACCGGCGCCATCTGCACCGCCTGGGCCACTGCTTTTGCAGCGATGCATTCATCAACCTGAAAAGCCTGCGGGCACACGGCGAGAACGCGGGCGCCGTACACCCCATCCTGGCCCTGGCTTCCGGTATCGCGGGCACTTTTGCCGCCGTCGTTCTTGAATTCAATAGTGAGGATGAGACATGAGCACAAACCATTTGAGCCAGTGGCTGGTGCAGGCCGCACAGCAGTTCCCGGATAAAACGGCGCTGGTGGAAGGCGAGAATGAAGTCACCTGGGCCGCACTGCATCAACGCGTGATCAATACCGCTGCCTACTTGCGCGAGCAGCAGGTTGAACGCGGTGACAGGGTCTTGGTGTGGCTCCCCAATGGGGTGGATTTCGTCGTCTGCTTCTGGGCTGTGCAGTTTCTGCAGGCGGTGTTTGTCCCGGTAAACCCGGACACACCGCTGGCACGGGTCGGCTGGCTGCTCGATAACGCTGAGTCACGCCTGTTGATTGCCCAGGCCGGCCAAGCCACCGCGCTGGCAGCGGAACACGCAACCCCGGCGTTGCGCATGCTGTTTGATCAACTGCCGGACACGCAGCCAAGCAGTTCGCCGCTGTTGTCCCTGGCGCAGATTGCGGCACTGGCACCGCCGCCGCCGCTGGCGGTCCAGGGTGCACTGGATATCGATCTGGCCTGCCTGATCTACACCTCGGGTTCCACGGGCGACCCGAAGGGCGTCATGTTGACCCAGCGCAACATGCTCAGCGCCGCGGACTCTGTCGCCAGCTATCTGCAATTGGAGGCCAGCGACCGGATTTTCTGCACCATCCCCATGAGCTTCGACTACGGCCTGTATCAAGCGATCATGACCGCCAGGATGGGCGCGACGCTGATTATCGAAAAGGATTTCAGCCGTCCGCTGTTTGCCCTCAAACAGCTGGTCAAGCACAAAGCGACCGTGCTGCCGATCGTGCCCACGCTGCTGGCGATCATTGCCCCGTTGGCCAAACGCTATGACTTCTCCTCCCTGCGCACCATCACCAACACCGCAGCGGCCTTGCATCCCAGCGATATCGACCTGTTGCTCTCGCTGTTCCCGCAAGCCCGGATTTTTTCCATGTATGGGCTGACCGAATGCCATCGTTGTACCTGGCTGCCTCCTGCCTTGTTGTCCGAGCACAAAGACAGCGTCGGCTATGCCATCCCGAACACCGAACTGTGGGTGGTGGATGATGCCGGCGTTGCCCACCGCAACAATGCCAGCGGCGAGCTGGTGATCCGTGGCGCGACCGTGATGCGCGGCTACTGGCGCAACCCGGAGCAGACGGCAAAGAAACTGCGCCCAGGTCCATTGCCCGGCGAGTCGGTCCTGTACACCGGTGACCTGTGCCGGCTGGATGAGCAGGGCCTGCTGTATTTCCTCTCGCGCAAGGACGACATCCTGAAAACCAATGGCGAAAAAGTCGCCCCTCGGGAAGTCGAGGCCGTACTCAGGCGCGTACCGGGTGTGCAACAGGTCGCAGTGATCGGCGTCGCCCACCCGATCCACGGTGATGAAATCGTGGCCTGTATCGAATGCGTCGAGCCCTTGGACATCGCGACGCTCAAAGCCTTTTGCCAGGTCCATCTTGAAGCCTATAAACGGCCACATCGCTATTACTTCAGCGAAGCCTTGCCGAAAAACCACAACGGAAAAGTCGATCGAGGCCAACTGGCCGTCCTCCTGCCGCGCCAGCAGAAAAACCTCAACGTCGGGTGCACACAAACCACAGGGAGTCACCATGCATACGCCAACCATCATTGAAGCCATCGGGCTGGTCCTGGAGAGTTCCGACCTCTCGGAACTGAGTGCCAAGACCCACCTGGAACGCGATCTGGGATTTGAGAGTGGCCTGTATATCGAACTGATCATGTACCTCGAAGAGCGCATCGAGGACTTGGTGCTCGACCCTGCCACCCTGGAGTTCCAGCACTTCGAAACGGTAGGCAGCCTGTCGAACTTCATTGAGCTCCAGCTCTCCAGCCGGGCGGCGTAAATGGACGCCTGGTCTGAACTCATTGCGGTGTTCATGCGCTTTGGAGGCCAATCGCATACCGCCTGGCGCCTCCATTCACTGACCTACAGTTATGAGGCGCTCAGTCAGCGTGCGCAGGACATCGCCGTTGAAATCGTGAGCCGGCAGCCGAACAGTCACACGCCGCTTGCGCCGGTCCTGGTGTATGGCCACAAGTCCTTCGACTTTCTCGCCGCCTGGTGGGCTTGCCTGCTCTGCGGCTGCCCGATCGTGCCGGTGGAGTCAGATAACACACCCGAGCGTCTGGAGCGGATCGCCCACACGGTCGGAGCACGCCTGATTCTCAACACCGACGCCCTCCCGCTGTGCGCCACAGACGCCCAGGTGGTCGCTCTCGCCGACGTGCCCTGGCAACACCATGATGAGACGGCGCTCCGGCATTTACTGGACGGTACCCGCCAGCGGTTCGACAACGGCACCGACACCGCACTGGCTTACATCATGTTTTCCTCAGGCACCACCGGGGAGCCCAAGGGCATTCAAATCAGCCTGGGCAACCTGGTGGACTTCGTGGCGTGGATCGGTCGCGACTTTGCGCTGCACGGCGCGATCAGCGGGAATGTGCGCTACTGCTTCGATGTCTGCCTGTTTGAGATCTGGCTTGCCTGGCAGTTTCTGCAACCGCTGTCGGTGCTCGATCATCGCGAGCTGATCAACACCCGCAAGATGATTGCCCAGCATGCGCAAATGGCGCTGACCTGCTGGGTGTCCACACCGTCGATGATGCGTCTCTACCTGCTCGACCCGACGTTCAACGCCCAGGCACTTACGCAATTGCGCCGCTTTATTTTCTGCGGGGAAACGCTGCCCAAGGAAATCGTCACCCAGCTATGGGCACGCTTCCCCGGCAGCGAGGTGATCAATACCTACGGCCCGACCGAATGCACCGTGGCCGTTTCTCAGGTACTGATCACCGCAGACATGGTGGCCTCGTCACTGCCCCTGCCGATTGGTCGGGCCAGGCCGGGCGCGATGCTGCACCTGGCGCCGCCCCTGGACGCCTCGGGCCGCGGCCAACTGTTGATCAGTGGCGAATGTGTCGGCCCTGGCTACCTCAACGCCGCACCCGCGCGCCAGGCCAACTTCAGCCAGCGCGCAGGCCGGGCCACTTATGCCACCGGCGATATCGGCCTGTTCGATGGCTCCTGGTACTACTTCCTCGGGCGGGAAGACGGCGAGGTCAAGATCCAGGGCCACCGTATTGACCTGCATGAAATCGAACGCTTCCTGCGCGACCACAGCCTGGTCGCCGATGTGGTGGTCGAGCCGTACTGGCGCAAAGGCAACGCCGAGGCGATCCAGGCCTGTGTGATTCTCAACGGCGCCTGTGAGTTGTCACAGCTTGGCAGCGCCATGCAAGCCCATTTCCCCCCGTGGGCTATCCCACGTTACTGGTACAGCACCCCACACACCGTACTCAATCACAACGGCAAGCTGGATCGTTCAGCGGCCCGCCAACTGGCTTTGGACAACGGAGATAAATATGTTTTTATCGCAAATCAAACCGCTGTTTGAGCGGCTCAAGAACCAGCACACGACTACCGCGCTGATCACCCAGCAAGGCACCTGCAGCTTTGCCGAACTGGGCCGGCGCACCGCAGCGATTGCCCAGGTGCTCGCACCATGGGCCGGCCGCAACGTGTTGATCCACGGCCATAAGCAAGTGGATGCGGTGGCGGCCATGCTGGCGTGTGTCAGCCAGGGATGCTGCTTCACGTTCGTCGACCAGGCCAACCCGGTTTCGCGGATTGAAAAGATTGCCAGCCTGACCGCTGCCGAACTGATCCTCACGGCGACATCACAGCCGCTGGAAGGGCTGGAGCGCTGGCCGCAATGGGTCTTGCCCAGCCTGGAAAACGGCGACCCGGCGTCACTGCCGCTCGAACCGGAACTGATCCAGCCGCTGTTTTATATTCTCCCCACGTCAGGCAGCACCGGCGAGCCGAAGGGTGTCGTCGTCAGCTACGAAAACTTCGCCGCGTTTTCGGCGTGGTACAGCCCGCTGGTCATCGACGATATAGCCCACGGCTGCCATGTGAACCACGCCTGTTTCTCTTTCGACATGGGCATTCTCGATCTCTTCCCGGTGCTGTGCCAGGGCCGCGCCCTGCTGATGCTGGATCATCGCCACAATATGCTGCCACGGCAAAATATCCATCTGATGTCGAGCCAGGCACAACACCCGGTCACCAGTTGGTTTTCGACCCCCAGCTTTGTCGACCTGATGTTGAAAGACCCGTTGTTCTGCCAACAACAGCTTGGGCAGTTGAAGCGGTTCTTCATGGCTGGCGAGCGTATTTCGCTGGGCCTGGTGACCCAACTGCAGACACGCTTTCCCGGGCTGGAGGTCATGCACGGCTACGGCCCCACCGAGGTCACCTGCATGACCCACGTGTTCAAGTTGGGCTGCCCGCCCGAACAGAGCGATGGCCTGCTGTCCCTCGGCAAAGTCTGTGGCACCAATGGGGTCAGGGTGGTGGATGCCGACGGCCGCGGACTGCCCGCCGGAGAGATGGGCCAGGTGCGCTTGTACGGTCCGCAAGTCGCCCTGGGTTACCTGCCCGAAGACCACCCGCGTAACGACGCCTTCAACCAGGACGAGTTCGGCCGCTATTACGCCACCGGCGACCGGGGGTTCCTGGACGACGATCAGGCCCTGTTCATCTGCGGTCGCGACGATGGCCAACTCAAGCTGCACGGTAACCGGATCGAACTGGCTGAAATCGAAAGCACGGTCTGCCGCTACATCGAGGTCACCCAGTGTTGCGTGATACCGGTCATGGAAGAAGGCAAGGCCGTCGACCTGCAACTCTTCATCCAGTTGAGCGATGACAGCGCCCACCACCGTGACGCATTGCGTCGCTTCCTGGCCGAACAATTACCCGGCTACATGATCCCGAAATCCATGTTCTTTTGTCAGGAGTTCCCTATCACGCTGCACGGCAAGATTGATCGCCAGCTCCTGGTGAAACGTCATACGGCCCAGCCTGAAATCGCCTGAGCGCCATCTGCAAGCACATATAAAAAACCCGCCGTCGCTGCTGCGAAAATGCCCGCCATTCTGTGCAGCAGCGCCGGACGGATGGCGGGCATAACAGGTTCTTTCAACGATAAAGGCCAGCGCGATGCGTTTTAATCATATCGGTTATGTGGTGTACGACAGCGATGCAACCACTGTTGCGGTTAAACCGTTTTTCCCGGTGATCGTTCGCTACAAAGAATACGTTGCCGCGCAAAAAGTCTTCATCACCCTGCTGGCCACCACCGACGGGAACAGCCAGATCGAGCTGGTCGAACCGCTGGAAAACAATCTGCCCCTGCGTGAGTTATTGGTTAAATCGGGCAAATCGTCGCTGCCTTACCATATCTGCTTCGAAGTGAACGACTTCGACGAGCAATTCAAAATCATGAAGATGGCAGGCTGGATCGTATTGACGCGCCCCTTCAGCGCCTTTGACAGCAATCACCGCGCCAGCCACCTCTATCACCCCGATGCAGGGGTTATCGAAATCATGTCGGGCCCGCTATGAGTCAACTTTACGATGACCTCTTCGCCGGGCAGTCCTGCCCGCTGGGCGCGGACGCCCAGCAGTTTGCCGACCAACTGCGCAACTTCGACGACATACGCCAGGTCATGAGCCGATGGCCGCTCGCCCAGACGTTCAACCACCTCGGGTTGCCGGCGCGATACCAGCCATCGTCAGGTACGCAGGTGCCCAACCTGGCGGCGCGCTACGAACTGTATGAAAAGATGGGGTTCGTCTCGCCGGTGCTGATGTTCTGTGCGCCTGGACCGAGCATGGCCGCCTACGTGGTTGCCGGGCTGGGCAACGAACAGCAACAGGACGCCTTTTTCGGCCAGTTTCAACAGGCACTCTGCTGGTCATGCTTTGCGATGACCGAACCCACCCAGGGCAGTGATGCAAGTGCCATGCAGACCACGGCGACAGCGGTGGACGGTGGGTTCCTGATCCGCGGGCAGAAGATGTTCATCGGCAATGCGACGATCGCCGACACTGGGGTGTTGTTCGCGCGTGCCGCGCCAGGCCCCCTGGGGATCAACGCCTTTGTGTTTACCCCGCAGCACCCCGCCATCACCCTGCGCCCACTGGCACTGAGCGGGCTGGATGGCGTAACCCTGGCGCAGATGCAGTTCCATGACCTGTTTATCCCGAGTGCGAATGTGCTCGGGCAGCACCTCAAGCCGACCCAACGTTTCGCACAATCGGCGATCAGCACCTTCGATGCGCTGCGCCCCTGTGTGGGCGCGCTGGCGCTGGGCGTGGCGCGGCGTGCGATGCATGAGTGGCAAGCGTGCGTCACGCCCACCCCGGCGCAATCGCAACAGCTGTCACGCCTGAAACGGCGCTGGCACGCCGCGTACCGTGAGGCACTGGCGGTCTGTGAAGCCTTTGACGCGCAACAGGCACCGAGAAAAAGCCCCGGCATGGTGAAAACCACCTGCGTGGTGCTTGCCGAAGACATTGTCAACCAACTGATCCACGCATTCCCGGCAGACCGATGGCCACTTCCGAAGGCGTTATGGCAGTCATTTTGCGATGTGAAAGCCTTTGAATACACCGAGGGCACGCGACAGATCCACCGGTTGAGCCAGAGTTTTTCCCCTCACCCCATTCGCCAGGAGTGCCAATGACCATCGCTCCCTTGCTGCAGGGTCAACTGGATATTGTCAGTACCTGCGAGGCCATTACGCCCGACAGCCGACACTTTATTGTCAACTGGCGCCAGCCGCACCAGGCGCCCTGGTATGAGCACTGGCCCCACCCCGACTGTGGCGAGCGCTTGCACGCCAGGGCCGTGGTGGAACTGTGCCGCAGCGTGGCCAGCGAGCCTTACCCGACACAGTTGGTCTACGACAGCCTTCACCCGGCCGCGCGCGGGGCCACGCCCCTGTTGCAAAGCCTGCTATCGCAATGCCCAGGGTTCATCGAAACCTGGGGCGTCAGCAGCGGACACTTCGATCCGCACTACGCGGCTGCGCTGGCGGGCACGCTGCTTCAACCCGGGCAACGCCTGCTTTATCTGCATGACCCGCTGCAGCGTCTGAATAACACCCCCGCGCCTCAACAGACGACGCTGCACTATCTGCTTTTTTCCGCACAACCCTCGGGGGCGCCATGGATTCCCAGCTCGCGTCACTGATTGAACGCCTGGCAAACCCTACGGTGTTGCCGATGCGGCCGACCGAGTCGCGACAGCTGGCGGCCATGCCCACCGAAGTGATCGACTGCGGCCCCTACCGCAGCAGGGTGCTTATCCGGGAAAACCACGAACCACGGGCCAAAAACGCACTGTTGCTGCACGGCTGGGGGGGCCATCCGCTGATGCTGGCCGAGGCACAAACGTTGCTGCAAGCCCAGGGCTATCGGGTCTACGCGCCCTTCCTGCTGGGTCATGACCCACGCACTCCGGCCAGCTGTGACCTGCCCGGCCAAAGCGCACTGCTGCTGGCGATGCAGGCACGATACGGCCCGTTCGACAGCGTGGTGGCCCATTCGGCCGGCGGGCTGATCACCGCAATGGCGCACTGGCTGGGGTTCAGCTTCAACCGCGTGGCCTTGCTGGCAGCCCCGGCCTCAGTGCCCAGCCTGCTGCTGCATTCCCTGCGACAGCACCGGGCGCCGGGGCATTACCTGGCGCCGTTGAGCGGCTATTTCCAAAGCCGCTATGGCCTGCCCGCCGACGTGCGCGCGGCACAGCCCTACACGTTCAGCGGCCCGCGCGTGCTGATCATGCACGGCAAGCAGGACCGCAGGATCAGCCACACCGATGCCGGGCACATCCACGCGCAGTCAGCGGATAGCCAACTGCATATGATTGAAGATACAGGCCACCTGGGCATTCTCTCGCATCAGCGTACCCGACAGGCGCTGACCAGGTTTCTCTGTGCGAAAAACGCCGACCATGAAAAAGGGAACCTCCATGTTGGGGCATATTGAATCCATTACCGTCTACGTTCCCGAACAGCGTAAGTCACTGGCCGAGTGCGCCAGCACCCTTGGACTGTCAGCGCTGGATGTCAGGATGTTCGCACGCTTCTATGGGCTAGAGAGCTTCCCGCGCCAGCCCGGCTCAGTGGATGACCTGATGCGCGCGCTCCTGGAGCAATTCGTCGCCGCTCATGCTGACCTTATCCCGCGTATCCGGCATGTGGTGCATGCCCATACCGTGCCGGCCCTGCGTCCTTTTGACCAGTCGGGCAGGGCCTTGCTCGATACGTGCGGGTTCAGCGCCGACACCGAGTATTGCAGCCTGACGATGGGCCACTGCGCGACCTCGTTACCGGCGGTGGAATATGCCTGCAGCCGTCTCGCCGAAGGGGAATATGCCCTGCTGCTGATTGGCGAGAAAGCCTTCCATCCCAGGGTTGAACTGATCGACGACACCACGATCATGGGCGAGGCCACCTGTGCCGTGCTGCTCAGTCGGTCGGGCGACCGCGCCAGGGTGACTGCCCGCTATAGCGCGCAGGCCGGTGAGTTCAACCGACACGAGGGCAATGAACCCAGCAATGACCCAGGATTCGCCGAGGCCTATTTTGCGTTTATCAGCGCGGGCATGCGCAGCGCCGCACAGCATTTCGATTGCGCCCTCGATGCAATGGACTGGATCGCTCCGCACAACGTCAACCTGTCTTCCTGGCAGAAAGTGGCCGACGAACTCGCGATCCCGCGCAGCCGGATTTTTCTCCAGAATATTCCCCGCTACGGCCATTGCTTCGGTGCGGATCCTTACCTGAACCTGGCCGCGCTCATCCGTGGCCGGCAGCTGTCTCCCGGCGACCGCGTGATGCTGGTCAGCGTCGGCATGGGGGCGACGTTTTCCTCGCTGTTGGTTGAGGTGCCCGCCGGCAACGAAATCCCGGTCTTTTGCAACCTCAAGCAATACCCGGATGTGAGGCCGAATTAAGTTAACGCTTAGTTCTTCCTCAACTCGAACGTAGCCACCTATGAGCGATATCACCCGCTGCTATCCACAACTTCACGCGCTGTCAGAGCGACTGCTTACCGCAGGCCAGCTCGCGGAAAGTGACCTCCAGCAAGCGATTGCCTATCTGGATCACCCGGAGCTCAGGAGCGTTGCCTGCATCGGCATACCTTCGCGCTTCAATCCCTGGGAAACCGCGGCATTTTCCAATGTCAGCTACGCCCGGCACCTGCAGATCATCGAGTACCTGAGCCGCACCGATGCCAGTGCCATGATGCTGTTGCCGGGAGCGTCCCTCAGTACCCGTGCGATCCTGACCCTGGGTGATGAACAGCAACAGGCGCGGTTTTTTGCCTGCTTTGCCGAACGCCCGGCGTGGACCTTTTTTGCCGTCACGGAGCCCCAGATCGGCTCGGATGCCGGCGCCATCGGCACTGAGCTGACCCACGGTGAACAGGGCTGGCGCCTCAATGGCACCAAGATGCTGATCGGCGGCGCCCTGTTGGCGAGCGCTGGGCTGGTGTTTGCGCGTTATCAGCAGAGCCAGCGACTGGTGATGGTGTTTCCCGATGACACCCTGCCCACCCTGCAGCGTGAGCCGCTGGGTACCGTCGGTTTGGCCGGTGCCGGATTAACGCGCCTGACCTTCAAGGATTACGCGGTAAAACAGGAAAATATCCTCGGGCACGAGCGCCGCGAACTGCTGCAGGGGCTCAACTCCCTGAGCCTGGTGTTCGAACGTCATCGCCCCATGGTGGCGGCCATGGCCCTGGGCACCACGTTCGGCCTGCTCAGCGCGTTGGACAGTCGCCCCCGGCCGGCCACGGTGCGACGCTGGGTCGCCGGGCAATGGCGCAACTATCATGCCGTCTATCAGCAGATGCTCACCCTGGCCGAGGGCTACAGCAACGGCCAGCACCAGCATGCCCTCACCAGCCAGCTCAAGCTCAATGCCAGCCGCCTGGTTGAGCAAACGGCGTGCCGCCTGCCCCATTGGCTGAACCCTGACGACTGGCTGGAAGACCGGTTGCTGCGCAAGCGCTATCGCGACAGCTTTTCGTTCGAATACATGGAGGGCACCAGCAATATCCACCGGCTCAATAGCTTCCGCCCGCCCGTCGCCCAGGGGGTAAGCCTGTGACGCTCTGCCTCGATCCTGCCGATATCGTGTTCCAGTCGTTTCATCACACCGAAACGCCGCAGCCGGAATGGGAAACCGAGATCCCGCATTGGCGTTCCTATGTGCAGCACTTCTTCGCGGCCAACGGCCAGACGCTCAGCCCGCAGGACGAGCGGGTTCCCGCCTGGATCAACAGCCCGGAGCGCGCGGCCTTCTGCGATATGATCGCCGTGCTGCTGCCGCGTTTGGCCGAGGTCATCGAGCCTGCACGGGTCAAAACCGTGCTGATGGCGCACTGGACGCCGGACCTGCACATGGGCACGTCAGTGGTGAATGCCGCCATCCATCAAATGGGGCTTTCCGCTTGCCTGGCGATGGCGATCAGCGACCGCGGACCGGACGCTGCCCTGTTCGCCCTGGACGGTCTCAATGACTGCCTGGCCGGCAAAGACGAGGACGGTCTGCTACTGATTGCCGAGCAGAAGACCCTGATGTATGCCTCACCTCTGATGGAGGCCCTGCAACCGCAAAATAATGCCTGTGTGTGCCTGGTGAACAAACAGCAACGCGGGTTGCGCTACCGGGGATTCAAGCGTGCGTCCCTTGCACAATGGTCCGCTGGATGGCTGTCGCAGGCGATCGAGCAACTGGGCCTGGCCAAGGGCCGCGTGACCCTGATCGGTCCTACCCGGCTGCTGGAGGTCGCGCCCGCCGATGCTCACGCGTTTGCGATCAACCCGCACCTGGTGTGCGCGGCGCCTTTCGTTGCCTTGCGCACGCTTTGGGAACCGCAGCGTGACTACCTGCTGATCAGCGAAAACGACAATGGCATCAGCGTCTGCGGGCTCGCCGCCGCAGAAGGCCCACGATGAATATCGCTGCGCTGGCCACGTATATTCCACCCGCCAGGGTGTCGATCGATCAGGTCATTGCTCATCGCGGCGGCAACCCTGCGGAAGCCCGGACCTTTGGCCAATTGTTCGGCCTGCGACAGGCCTCTACCCTGGCCAATGAAGAAAGCGCCGAAGGGTGTTTCCAGGCCCTGCTGCAACAACTGGCAGCGAGCCTGGATGACGGGGAGCAGATCGACGCGGTCATCTTGATCCAGGGCCTGCCGGCCGGCTCCTGGCGCCAAAGCGTCAACCTCGCCGCCCTGCGGCAGCAGTCGAACGTTATCGCCGCCGATGCGCCATTGCTGTACCTGAACCAACAGAACTGCGCCACCGTGTTCTGGGGGTTACGCCTGGCCGAACGCTTGCTGGCGGGCGGCAAGCATCGCTGTATCGCGCTGCTGGTGGGCGACACCTTGGCCGACTTCGACCTGGCCGAACGCTATGTACCCGGCTGCACAATGATCGGCGACGCGTTCGCAGCCGCCCTGCTCAAGCCCGGTGGCGGCCAGCGGCAGGTGTCGGGCATCCAGTGTTTTTATCATCCCGGGTTCTGGCAGGGCCTGGATGGCAGCCGCGAAGACATCAAGCGTTTTTATCAGTCCCACAACGACCTGGTCGCACACGCGTTGGCCACCTACCCGCAAGACCTGCGCAAGCGTGCCTGGCTGCTGCCGCACAACATCAACCGCCTCAGCTGGCAAACCTGGCTGCGCCACCCTGACAACCACCACCAGGCTGTCGCCACCGACCTGATCAGCGATTGCGGGCACTGTTTCAGCGCGGACCCGCTGTTGCTGCTTGAGCGCTATGCGCCCCAGGACACCGGCCGCCCTGCCCTGCTGCTGTCGGTCGGCCTGGGTGGCTGGGTCGGTTGCGCCGCTGTGACCTCAGACGCCTCACCGGAGCCCGTTCATGCCCAGTAACCCGAATGAAATCCCGACTTTCAGGCCGTCCGCAGCTCAGTATGCACAACTGGGCTTCCTGAAAATTGCTGAAAGTGCCTGTCGCCAGCATGGAGATAAGGTGTGGATCGCCGACGACGATGATCAAGCACTGTTGCTCGCGGGCGCTCGACATATCCGGTTTTTCCTCGATAACGAAAGCAGCTTTCCCAAGGAGCTGGCAAACAGCACGTCAGCCAGGCGGATACTGCTGGGCCAATCGCTGATCACTGCAAGGGAGGGTGAAGAGTGGAGCCTGGCGCGAAAATTGACCTTGGCGACGGTCAATCCCAAATTGGCGTTGCTGAAAAAGGGCACCCACGATGCCGCCCAATGGCTGGTGGACCGGTTCCATGAACCGCAGACAGACTCCATGCAGGAAATCTGCCTGCAGTGGGCCTTGAGGTGCGTTGCGCAGGGCTTCGTCGGCACCACGGCCAGCACTGCGCAGCTTGACATCCTGATGGTCCACTTTCGCCGGATCTACCTTGAACTGATCGTCGCCGAGTCGAGCGTGGATCATGCCCAGTTGTGCCAACACCCCGCCCTGGCCACGTTCCGTGAGGCACTGGAGTCCATGGTCGGGCCATTGATAGCTGCCCAGGCTGACGCCACCCAGAACGTCGCCATGTTGCAACGCTTCTGCCAGTCCCTGGATGTCAATGCCCAGCCCCAGGAACGGGAGCGGGCGGTCAGCCTGTTGCTGGGTAACCTGGCGGCCAGCGTGGACAACACCGGGATCGCATTGCTGTGGTGCCTGGCCCACGTGTCACGGCACCCCCACTACCAGGACCGGATCCGTGAAGAACATCAGCGCGGCAAGCGCGACATGGCCAGTGCCATCGTCAAGGAAACACTGCGCATTACGCCCGTCACAGCTTTTGTCGAACGCTGCACCCAAGACCCACTCGTGATCGACGGTGCGGTGATTGCGCCGGGCACCAAAGTGCTGTTTTCACCCTGGCTGGTGCATCGCAACGCCTCTTACTGGCCCGAGCCCCTGAGCTTTCGGCCAGAGCGTTTTCTTGAGGGCCGGAAGATCGCGCGGGAGCACTTCATCCCTTTCAGCGTGGGCAAGCGCAACTGTGTAGGCATGGCGCTGGCACTCGACCAACTCACCTCGGCGATTGAAACGCTGTGCTGCCATGTACGCCTTTCGCTCGCGCCCTCGACTGCCCCTGCGGCCCTGACGCCGACGTATGCGCTCAATGTGATGCCCAGGGGTGCTATCTGTTTCACCATCGAATCCGTAGACAAGGCCACCGCGCATGAATGCATCGCCTAGCCCGGCGGGAGCTGCAATCCCGAAGCTCAGCGTGTTTTGCTTTTCCGATGTCGCCCGGGACAGTTTTGCAGAGAAGTATGAGCAATTGCTGAGCACCGCCAGGCTGGCGGATGCGCTGAACTTTCATGCTATCTGGACGCCTGAACGGCACTTCCACACCTTCGGTGGGATGTTTCCCAATCCGTCTGTCATCAGCGCCGCGTTGTCGGTCTGTACACACCGTATCGCAATCCGCGCCGGCAGCGTGGTGCTGCCCTTGCATGATCCGCTGCGCGTCGCTGAAGAGTGGGCGCTGGTGGATAACCTCTCGCGCGGCCGGGTCGGCGTAGCGTTTTCAGCGGGTTGGCAACGTAATGATTTCGTCCTCAATGCGCAGAATTACCGTGAGCGCCATGCGGTGCTGTTCTCGGCTCTGGAGCAGGTCCAGGCGCTGTGGCGCGGTGAGTCCGTGACGCGCCATGAACTGTCCCTGCCGGCGCAGCCGGAACCGGTCGCGTTGCAAACCTGGCCGCCACCCTTTCAGCGCACCATCGGGGCGTGGGTCACCACGGGAAGCAATCCCCTGTTGTTCAGCGAGGCAGGAAAACGTGGCTTGAATGTGCTGACGCACCTGGTTGCACAAAGCCGTGAACAGTTGCAGGAAAACTGCGCCAGCTATCGCCTGGCGCGCCAGGAAGCCGGCTTGGACCCGGCAGGCGGCACGGTCACGTTGATGATGCATACCCAGGCCGGAGAAGACCGGGCATCGCTGTTGCCACGCCTGCGCCCGGCCCTGACGGGCTATCTGCGTGCGTTTATGCAGCTGTCGGAAAACCTCAATACCCCCTCTATGCTTGATCAGGAAAAGACCGACAAAAAGCAGGCCTACGAGCTCAAGTGGGGCGTGGAGAAGTACCTCAACCATTACGGTTTGTTTGGCTCTGCCGCCGAGTGCCTGGAGCAGCTCACGCAGCTCAAGCGCGAAGGCATCGACGAAGTGGCTGGACTGGTGGACTTTGGCATGCCCCAGGACAGTGTTGAAACAACACTGCGCACATTGGCGACATTACTGTGAAAGAGGGAGGTCCCCCTACCTCTTCGACGTAGCGCTGTCGCGCAGCAAACTGGGATCCGTGTGGTGAGCGGCTCGCCACAGGAATGCAGTCGCCTGAAATTGTTTATGCACCACCCAAGACTCCAGGGTGAAATTTTAACCCTTTGAAATCAGTAAGTTATTTTAAGTTTGATAAGAGGTCATATGAACAATCTGAGAACGCTGAAACTGATGCTGGCATTGCTGGCGGGCACGGCCGGCAATGCAGCACTGGCCGCCGAAAAAACTTTGCCCCTGGACGCCTTCGACAGCGTTGAAGTCCGCCAGGGCATCAACCTGTCGATCAAGTGCGCTGCCGCGCCTTCAATGGTGGTTTCAGGCTCAGCCGCCGCCCTGGAAAAGCTCAAGATCAGCAGCAAAGACAAGGCGTTGTTACTGGTCAATGAGGCGGGTGAGAATGATCGTTTTGTCTCCCACACGCTGGATATCACCCTGTACACCAGCAAGCCGCTGACCGGGTTGGTGGGCAAGGCCGGGGTAAACATCGTGGCGCCTGCGTGCGCCGTCGACTCGAGCAAACTGACGGTCGCCGGCAGCATGGGCGCCGACATCCAGATCGAAGGCAAGACCGCAGAACTGGTGCTTGATCTGGCAATGGGCGGTACCTTCAACAAGAAACCGCTGCCCTTCACCGCCGATGTGGCGACTGTGCGCATGAGCATGGGCGCGCAATCCTCCCTGTGCCACATTCCACGGATCAACGGCAGCCTGTCTGCCGGCGCACGCCTGTCTGTCAGCCCATCCGCTCAAGTCGATACCGGCGCCACGGGCTCTTTTGCCAGCGAAATTTCCACCTCTGACTGCACGTAAGCGAGGGGGTGTAAACAGCCTCGCTCGTTCAATGGCCGGCAAGTTGCCATTGAACGGGCGAGTGCTGCGGCGCACCGATCGCCGTGTACGCGAGGCAAAACCGCTCTTGCCCTCGGACCTCGCAATAATGAATCTGCCCCACGTCGACGGCAGGCTCCACCACGACCGGCGCCAACCCGCTCGCGCCCGCCGGGGGAATGATACAAAAGCCCGCCAGCGACTGGCTCAGCCCTGTCCCACGGGCCTTCAGCCACGTTTCCTTGAGGCTCCAGAGCCGGGTAAAGCGCACCAGGTAGTCGTCTTCGTCAAGCGCCAGCCAACGTTGCTCATCCGGGTGGAAGAAACGCTGGGCGACGGCTCTTTTTACTGCGACTTTGCCGCTGACCTGCTCCAGGTCAACCCCGACTTCCAGTTCCCGACACAGCGCGATCGCGGCCGAATGACCGCTGTGGCTCAAGTTAAAACGCAACCACGGGTGGTCAGGCAACCAAGGCTTACCGGCCGGGGTCCTGGCAATACGCAAGTGATCGACCGGGATCGCCAGGCAGGCCGCCAGCACCTGGTGCAACCAGTGTTGCGCCTGCTGGCGAACCGTCATGTCCGGCCCCGCCTGGTCAAAATGCCGAAGCAGGCACACCCCCCGACCGGCGTGCAGTTCAGGCAGGGGATTGCAGGGGTAAATTGATGATGACTTTGCACCCGGTCTGGTCATGGCGATTTTCCAAGGACAAATAACCGCCGTGACTTTCAGCAATTTGCCGACACAGGATCAGGCCAATGCCGGTGCCGTTGGGCTTGGTGGTATAGAAGGGAACGAACAGATTCTTTGGATTGGTCAGTCCTAGGCCGCGGTCCAGGATGATGATCAGCAGGCGGCCTTTCTCCTCGGCCCACTCGATATCGATACTGTCGGTGCTGCTGCCCATGGACTCATCGGCGTTTTTGATCAGGTTGATCAACAGCTGATGGATCTGTACCCGGTCGAGGCTGGCCATCAACGGACGCGGTCCGCTCAGGGTAATCACCCGGTGGGAAAACAGCAGCGGCAACTCGGCAACCAGGACCGCCAGATCCACCTGTTCCCTCAAGGGCGGCGGCAGTTTGCTCAGTTGCCGATAGCTACTGATAAACGCGATCAGTTCGCGCGCGCGCCGGTTGATGAGGTCGATGCCCTCGGTAAAGCCGGGTGGCAAGTTGTCGGAATGATGCCGGTAGTGTTGCTGCAGCATTTGACTGATCGACGCGATGGGGCTGAGGGAATTGTTGATTTCATGGCTGATGACGCGCAACAAGTCTTGCCAGGCTTTTTGCTCTTCCTGGCGCAGCATGTCGTCAACGTCACTGACAAACAGCAGCACGTTCTGCAGGCCGTCGACCATGTAGGTGTCACTGCTGACTTTGTAGCGACCCGGCCGTCCTTCGTGATCGGAAACGACCGGATGCTCAGTGTTGGCGTTGTGCAAAAGGCTATCCAACTGCCAGGTGCTGGCAGTACTGCCGATCAGCTTTTCCAGGGATGTGCCCAACATCCGCGACGCGGCGCTGTTGCACCAGATCAACCGATGGCCGGCGTCCAGGGCAAAGATGGCAACGGTGATATTGGAAATGACTTTTTGCAGCAGGAAATCCATCTCTCGTTGCTGCTGGCGGTGGCGCGACAACTGGCTGGAAATATCATTGATCTGCTCGATGACCCCCTCGAAGGCCCCTGCCCGGTTAGTCACCCCGCGCAGGCTGAAGTCTTCCTGTTCGACCGCTTCGAGCAAATTGGAGATGACGTTTATCTTGTAGAGCAACTGCTGGAAAAAGTGATACGAGAAATACACCAGCGTCACGCACAAAATAAACAGGGTGAAGCACTTGAGGTAAATGGACTGGTGCGGGAAAAGCCACAGCAGCAGGTAAGCAATAATTCCACCTACCGGCGCCAGGCTGCACAGCAGCAGATGGCGTACTTCAAACGAGTCGTAAAATTTACTCATGGCAAATTTTTAATTTCTCAAGCCGGCGGTAAAAAGCGCTGCGGCTGAGCCCCAGCGATTCGGCCGCCTTGACCGCATTGCCATCGTATTGACGCAGGCGCTGTAACAGCAGGGTTTCCTCGGCTTCGGCCAGGGTGCAGGCGTCTGTCAAGTCTGCCGGCAGGATACTGGCCGTGCCCTGGGTATTCGGGGAGGCGCCCGAAAACGGCAGGCAGAGGTCTTCCAGGTCGATCACATTGGCGCGGCACAGCAACACGGCGCGCTCCAACAGGTGGCTCAGCTCGCGGATGTTTCCGGGCCATGAGTAATCAAGCAACCCCTGGCGAGCCTGGGGCAATAAGATCGGCCGGGGTTTGTTGTACTTGCGCGCAAAACGCTTGAGGAAGCGCTCGGTCAGCGGCTCGATATCTTCCAGACGCTCGCGCAGGGGCGGCAGTTGGATCTGGATCAGGTTCATCCGGTACAGCAGGTCCTGGCGGAACCGCCCTTCTGCCACGGCTTTTTCCAGGTCCGAGTTGGTCGCGGCGATGATCCGGCATTGAGTGGTCTGGGTTCGCGAGGAACCGACACGCTCAAACTGCCGTTCCTCCAACACTCGCAGCAACTTGACCTGCTGGGTCAATGGCAGATTGCCGATTTCATCCAGGAACAGGGTGCCCTTGTCCGCCAGTTCAAATCGGCCGATACGGTTCTCGCGCGCATCGGTAAAGGCACCTTTGACATGGCCGAACATCTCGCTTTCAAACAGCTGCTCGTTGATGCAGCCCATGTTCACTTCGACAATGCTGTGCTCGGCACGCGCGGAAATCTGGTGGATGTAGCGCGCGAGCAGGCTTTTACCGGTGCCATTTTCGCCCAGGATCAACACGCTGGTATCGGTCACTGCAACCTGTTCCACCAGGCTGACCAGGCGTTTCATCGCCGGCGAGCGAACCACCCACTCACCGTCCATATCGTCTTCGAGCGCCAATTTGAGCAGCTTGTTTTCTTCGCGCAGGCACTCGCCGGAACGACGCGCCTGGCTCAGGGTTATCTGCTGCTGAACGATGCTCAGCAAACGCTCGTTGTCCCAAGGCTTCTGAATAAAATCGGCCGCCCCCGCGCGCATGGCGTTGACGATAATGTCGACGCTGCCCCATCCCGTCATCGCTACAGCCGGCAGGTAATCGTCGAACTTCTTCATTTCGGCAAGCAACTGCAGGCCTTCCATGCCCGAGGTGGTGTCCTTCTGGAAGTTCATGTCCATCAGTACAAGATCGAAAGGCTTGGCCGATAAATGGGCAAGCAAGCGATCGGCCTGGGTTTCCACCGTCACGTCATATCCCTGCATACGCAAGAGGATATCGAGGCTGGTCAGGATACCGGCGTCATCATCTATAACCAGGATGTGTTTTTTATCGTTCATTCCAAGCTTCCAACTTGCACCGCCGTGCCTGTGAGCACGGCGATCGTTTATTCATAACGAATCGCGTCAGCGGGCGACATATTGGTGGCCCGTCGGGACGGCAGCCAGACCGCCAGCGCCACGACCAGCGAAATCATCAGTGCCACCATGCAGAACAGAAGCGCAAAGGGCGTGTTTCCATTACCCAGGACGTGCGTCAGTTTAGGCGCCACGAAGAAGGCCAGCGGCAAGCCGATGATAAGACCGGTCAATAACTGCTTGCCGCCCTGGAGCATCAGCATACGTAACAAATTATTCTCCGTGGCCCCCATGGCCATGCGTACGCCAATTTCCTGCGTGCGCTGGTTGATCAGGTTGCACATCACCGCATAAATGCCTGTTGCCGCCAGTATCATCGCCACGAAGCCAAACAACATGAAAAGATTGGCAATAAAATGCAAGCCGGCGGTATTACGTGCCAGGCGTTGACTCAAGGTCTGGATCTGATTGACGGACAGATTGCTGTCCAGCTGGTGGACCGCACTGATCAATGCTGGCCCAAGCGTTTCCGGGTGTTGAGCGCGCAGTACCAGCATCAACGAGGACGCCGATTGCTGCTCCAGGGAGCGGTAGACCGTAGTGCGATGCCGGAAGGCGCTGAACGGACGCCCATGAATCACGTTGGGCACTACGCCCACGACGTTATACCAGCGTTGATCATCACCCTCGCGGAACCGCAGGCGCTTGCCGATGACATCGCGTTCGCCAGGCCAGGACTGCTCGGCAAAAGACTGGCTGACCACCACCACCGGCTGTGAATCCTGGGTGTCATTGTGGGCCAGTTCCCTGCCCGCAATGGGCGTGATCCCCATTGCCGATAAGCTGCCGGGCATGACCTGCACATCATTGACCATCGGGTACGACCAGCGCTCGTTAGTGTTGTTGTTCGACGAGTCGACATCTACCTGACGCGGAACAGTGAACTGTCCTACAGCACTGGTCGTCAGTGCCGCACTTTCAACGCCCGGAATCGCCGCTGCTGCGTCCCGCAAGCGCTGATAAAACAGGATACGGCTTGCATCATCCGGGTAGCTGTTGACGTTGAGGTGGATCTGCCCGGTCAGGTAGTTGCGGGTGTCTACGCCGTAGTCAGCCCGGGTCGCCTGATAGACCAGCAACGCAAACAGCGCACTGATGCACAAGATGGAGCAGGACAAGCCCACTTCAAAAATCACCAGAATCCGCGAGACCCGGCCAGCGCCACGGCTCTGCGCGCCACGGGTGCCATCGCGCAACACATCGTTGAAATTGCCACGGACAATTTTCCATGCAGGCAGTGCGCTGGTGAGCACCGCCGTGAGGATCACCAGGACAAGTGCATTGACCACCAACAGGTGATCGAGTGACAGCTGCCACCAGAACGGGATTTTGTTGGGAACGAAACCCGGCAGTATCTGATTGGTGATCTCCAGGCCCCATGCCGCCAGCAACACCGCCACCACGCCGGACAAGAAACAGATAAACAGGCTTTCCCACATCATTTGCAGCACCAGGCGGCCAGCAGGCGAGCCCAACGCCACTCGGATCGCTATTTCCTTGGAACGCTCAGTCGTTCGTGCCAGCAAGAGGTTGCCGACATTGCAGCACGCCAGCAGCAGCACAAAACTGACGGCGATCAGCATGACGATGAAGATCGGTGTGGTCTCCTCCCCCATGAAGTTTTCCTGGAACGTCAGCACCTGCGCTGAAAGCCCCTTATTGCTTTCCGGATGCTCCTGCGCCAGTGACTGCATCACGCGATTGAGGTCGCGATTGGCGTCCCCAAGGGTCACGCCCTCCTTCAAGCGCGCATAGACAGACACTTCCGGCGCGCCTTTACGCACCAGGTATTGCGAAGGCTCAAGCTGTGACGGCAGCCAGAGGTCATGGAAAAAGGGAAAGGCAAAATTCTGCGGCATGATGCCGACGATGCGCGTGTGAACGCCGTTGATGGTGATATCGCGGCCAATGAGTTGCGCATCGGAAGCAAAATAGTTCTGCCACATCGTGTAGCTGATGACCGCCACGGGCGCGGCTCCGGACTGCACGTCTTCGTTATTCAGCACCCGGCCCATGAACGGCTGGACCCCGGCGTAGGAGAACATCTCAGGCGTATTTCTGATGGCCATATAGGAAACGGCCTTGCTGCCATCGCTGATATCCGCACGCTCCGCGTAGAAATACCCCACATCGTCGAGCTGGGAGGTACGCGCCTTGATGTCGCTGTAATCCAGGTAGTTCAGCCCGGAATCACTCAGGCTCACGCTGTTCACGGTCGGATTGACCAACACCATGCTCTTGCCGTCGGGATAGGGCAGCGCGGTGAACATGATGGTGTTGATCACCGAAAACATATAGAGGGTCAGTGCCAGCCCGCAGGACATGATCAGCACGGTGACAAAAGTGAAGCCGGGGCTTTTGAGCAGTAACCGCAGGGCATAACGAATGTCAAAAAGCATCTTATGCTTCCTTCACCAGGGTCAGTTGCCGCGCCAGTTCTCCATCGCCGACCACCTTGCCGTCAGACAGGACAATACTGCGCTGGGCCCGCTCCGCCGAACGAGGATCGTGGGTCACGATGCAGATCGTGGCACCCTCCTGATGCAGTTTGTCGAGGATGTCCAGTACCGCTTCTGCGTTATGCGAATCCAGGTTACCGGTGGGTTCGTCCGCCAGCAGGATGGTGGGATTGCCCACAATGGCCCGGGCCACTGCGACACGCTGCTGCTGCCCGCCAGAGAGTTGTGAAGGATAGTGACGGCTGCGGTGGGACATGTTGACCTTGGCCAGCGCCTCGGACACGCGTGCCTGGCGCTCTGTCTTGGAAATATCACTGCGGTAGGTCAGTGGCAGTGCGACATTTTCTTCGATCGTCAGGTCACTGATGAGATTGAACGACTGGAAGATAAACCCGATGTCGCGGTTGCGTACCTGTGCACGCTGTTTCTTGGAAATGTTTTCGACGTTGTGACCCGCCAGTTGATAGGTGCCGCTGGAAGCCGTGTCCAGCAACCCCAGGACAGAGAGCAGGGTCGACTTCCCACACCCCGAAGGCCCCGATATCGCCACGTACTCGCCCTTTGCAATGGTGAGCGTGATCTTGCTGAGCGCATGGGTTTCGATTTCGTCAGTAAGGAAAACTTTATTGACATCCGTCAGTTCAACCAAAGGTTCCATCATCGTTGTCTCCTGGGCATTGTTCCGTTGGCAGGCGCGCGCTGCATCATTTTGCGATTGCAATCTGATCGGCCCCCTGCCACGCAGTGCTGTCACTGAGAATTATTTTGTCGCCAGCCTTGAGCCCGCTGGTGATCTGGATGTAGTCCGCAGAACCTTGCCCGAACACGACTTTCATTTTGGTCGCTGAACGGCTCTTTTCATCCAACAGGTAGAGCATAGAGGGCAAGTTACTCTGCGCGAACGGTGGGCGCTCGACATAAAGCGAATTATTGATTTTGGTCACGGCGATCAACCCATCGACACTCAGGTCGGGACGCGCCTCTTGTGGCAACGGCTCATTGAACGTTACATCCACCTTGACCGTACCGTTGGTTACCGCTGGATCCACCCTGGAAAGCACACCGGCGAAACGGCTGCGGCCCGTGTTGATGGTGACGGCCTGCCCGACCGCGAGATCGCGCGATTGCAACTCAGGCACCTTGAGTTCGGCATACAGTTCTTTCTCTTTGGCCAGACGGGCAATATCACTGCCGACTGTTACCCGCTGACCAGCCTGGACTTTTACATCCTGCAAGATGCCATCTATCGGTGATTTAACCTTGAGTGAATCCACCTCCTGCTGGCTCAATGCAACTTGCGACTCCATTTTATTCAGGCGCATGAAGTTGGCCTTTTTGTCCGCTTCGACACTGAGCTTAAGTGTCTTTAATCGCCGCTCTTCAAAACCGACCTGCTGAGTGTACTGTTGCGTCAGGATGCGCGTGGTTTCATATTCGAGCCGGGGCACGGCCGCTATATATTTTTTCTGGGCGGCCAGGCGCAAGGTAGAGCTGAGCAGCCGACTCTTCGCCTCCAACATCAACGCCTCTTGATTCAGTACTTTATTTTGCAGTTCAGCATTTTTTGCCTCGGTTTCCGCGCGGCGCGCATTCAGTTCCAATTGGTTCTCCTGAAGTCGCTGTTCAAGCGTCGGGTTGCTCATGACAACCAGCAACTCTCCCTTGCTGACTTTCGTCCCGGCTTTATAAACCACCTGCTCCACCCTGGCGTCGACGTTTGCCGCCACCCAATTGATATCCAAGGGTAACAGCACACCATTGCCACGTACTTCGACGGCGAAATCACCATACTTGACTTCGGCAATTGTCACGCTGCTACGCGCCACCTGATAAGGGGAGAACTGGTAGTTGTAGATCACCAGCAACAGCACCAGCAAAAAGACCCCGCCAGCGATGGCCTTACTGTGCTTTTTCAATATGCGTTTATTTCCCGGCTGCGGGATCGAGATATCCATGGCTCTACCAATATTAAACACTTGAATACGCCAAAGCACTTTCCATGCCAGAACAACAAAATCACATAAACCACTGATATAAAACAAATAAAATCCAATCCATGAAATGCTCTACCCGCTTTCAGCTGCGGGCCGTCTCATTTTCGGAACGCCAGTCACACCGATACCTTTTATTAGCTGATTTCAATAGCGAAACCCCACGTACGCGCCTGTCCCAATAGTGGGACGCAAAATAAGCACAACAATAAAACCTTTGCGAAAATGGGATTGCCTATTCCCGAAATCGAAAAAGGCAAAAAAAATACTTAACAAACAGTTACTTGAAAGCGCCGAAAATCTGGCATAGCAATTGCGTACTCATGAAGGAGTCAACACGTGATCCCAATAATAAAAACCTTCGCCATTGAGCGCTGCAGAACGGAGTCTGTATGTGGGAAATTAAAATCTCGAATGCTGAAAAAAACGGCTTCACTCAAAAAATAATGGACGACTTGTATAAACGTCATTTTGAGATCTACGGCAAACACGCACACACTGAAAAAGCGCTGTGCATGGTCAACGCGATCAACTACATCCTGGAAAATATTTCCGAGGAGATCACGTTGGAAGACCTGGAAAAAATCTGTGGCAAAACCCGATTCGATATTTGTCGAATGTTCAATCTGTTTTACAACGTAACGGCCATAAAGTGGATGTGGAAAGTCCGACTTGCCCTGGCGAAGGAGTTTATTCACCTGGCCCCGGACTGGTCATTGACCGACATTAGCTATGCTTGTGGTTTTTCCTCATTGCCGCACTTTTCCCGGAGCTTCAGTAAGACCTATAACGAAACGCCGTTGAAGTTCAAACAGTACGTCATGAAGTCGGTCAGGCAGGAAGCCAAGAAAGAATCGTCCGAATATGACTTTATCTTTGGCATGCAACGGATTGGTTTCTCGCGCAATATGCTGATCAATAATATCAATTCGATATAACCCATCAATCAGCCAGGCGCGGAATCAGTACTTGAGGGGAGGTGGAAACAGCCAGGATGTGACAGTGGGTATCGCCGAGTGGCGCATACCCACTAACCCTTCGAACCCTGGGCTCCCAGGTTTAACGTGGCGCGCAGGCGTAATACGGGATCAGGTATCGCGGCATAATCCTCCTGTGCTGTCGCGTCCAGAAACGCTGCAATACGGCCGAACACTGCAGCATCGCGCAATGCACCGTTGTGCCCTTTGCCTTCGGTGACGATCAGTTTGCTTTTGCCCAGTACATGGCTAAGGACCATGGCATCCGCCAGATCGATACTCACGTCACCCTTGTCATGCACTATCAGCACAGGCTGTTTTATCTTTGCGATTAACTCCGGCCCGATCTTATCGGGGTTGACGCCGTAACGCAGTCGGTAGAGTTGTTTCATCGATGTCGCAATATGCTTGGGCATTTTGTTGTTGAGCACAAAACTGTCGAGCATCTCGCCGAAGCTGCACGGACTGCTGATCAGGATCATTCGCTTGAGGGGCAGCCCTTGCAAGGCAGCCATGCAGCCCACCAAGCCGCCGGACGAATGACCGACGACCACTGAAAAAGGACCGTATTGCCGCTCGATATCGAGCACCGCCTTGGACAGATCGTAGAAAGACACACCCTTGCCGGGAGACACCCCATGCGCCGGCAGGTCTGGCGCGAAGACGGTGTACCCTTTGGCCTGCAAACGCTGGGCAAGGTGTCGGAGCATGATGCTTCGCCCGTCCCAGCCATGCAGCAGTAAGACTTTCTCGGCGTGCTGCTCGGGTTGCGGGTAAATGAACATTTTCACGAACGTATGCCGCCAGCTGAAGTTCTCCTGCCGACACTGGCTGAGCAACATCATTTCCGCGGGTTTGTAGGGCAACGGCCGGGTCTTTTCAAACAGATGCAGGGCATACAGCGCTGACAGGTAGGAAGACATCATGTCCAACGAATACAGGTCGAACAGCCTGATGTAACGGCAGACGCGTACATAGTGCGTGGTGGGCCGGACCCTGGCCTTCATCAGCAATGTCGGCCGAAGCCGCATCACCACCAGCACGCGAAGGTAATTCTGGTGGATCAACGAAACGACCAACAGCAGCGGATAGATAACACTAAAGAACATGCTCGCTCCCGATTTTATTCGCGAGCCGCCAGTACTCATTGGCAAAGGCCAGGAAGTAAAGGGTACTGAACCCGATGATGATGCTCAGGATCGCATTCAGGTTTGTGAAACGGTCCCAACCCACCAACAGCACGATCACCATGAGCAACTCTATGATCACCGTTAAGATCAGCACACGACGCGCCTGGTCCAGTTGTTCGAGCAATGCCTGCAGAGACGCCACGAATGCCGTGAGAAAAAATGTCGGCAGTAAGATCAGCATCATCTGGCTGCTGGCTTCCCGGATCGGCCCATCCCCGGAAAGAACGCCTATCAGTGTCTTTTCACTGAAATAGACGCCAACCGTGAGCACAAGATAGAGCCCGCCGATAAACATCAGCCCGCGGTGCAACAACCGCTTGAGTCCCTCACCGCTGCTGATGGTCAACCGCTGGTTGATCAATATCGCCAGCGCCGAACCGCAGGCCACGGCGGGAATAACAATGAACATCCTGATCTTGGTAATGATCAGGAACGCGGCGACATACTGCTCACCCAAGGTGCCTATCAGTGGAAACACCAGAAGGGAGCTGAAGAAGACCACGATAAAAGACGCGAAAATCGGCAAGCCAACCTGTTGAAGCAAACCTTTCAATCGCGGTACGAACGCCTGCGGTCGGTCATCCTGTTGCTGGTGACCGACCCGCCATACCAGCCATATCGCCACCGGGATCAACAGGCCGGACGCCAAGGCATTGGCCACGATAATGGAATAGAACCCCAAGCCGTAGACATGGTAGCCGGTGTAGCAAATACCGGCATTGAGGACGATATAGGCAATCACCAGCAGCATGCTCACGGCACTCTTGCCCTGCCCTCGCAGCGCGCTGTTGCACATTTCCAACTGAATGAACGGCAACATCGACAGGAAGTAGAGGGGCAGCGCCTCGCGGTAAAAGCCGCCGCCGGACACGGGCAGCAGCTTCTCCAGCCAAGGCGCTGAGAGCGCAATCGTGCCGCTGAGCAAGGCGACAATCACGATACCCAGCACGGCCAGAATCGACGTTGCCGTCAAGACTTTCTGTTTTGACCAGAGGTTCAAGGAACGGGCGCTGAATACCTGGTTACTGATCGCCAGGCATTCGAGGATCGCCAGGAACAAGAAGCTGAACGGCTGGATCATTGACAGCCAGTAAATCGAGGTGGTCTCGGCGCCGTGCCCCAAAATGGCGGTCTGGATATTCTGCGAAAACGACACCGCGACGGCCACGATAATCATGGGCCAGGCCAGCTTGAGCAGATCCGCGATATCCCGTCCCATCCCCTGGCTTTGCGACAGGGCAATACCCGGTGATGTCGTCACACGGCCTCCCCCAGGCTCTCGCGCCGTGGCAGGCCGTCACGGCCATTCGTTTTGCCATACAGGCTGTAGAACATCATCGAGAGGTAAGACAATGTGTGCGTCGCACCAAGCAGATAGCCATGCCCGCCCATGAGTTTTTCCGCGCGATTGGTCAGCTGGGTGATCTGCCAATGGTCTTCTTCGGCATCCTGGAAATCCTGGGCGGCGATGCGCATTTCCCACTGCAGTACCAGCAGGCTGCACTGGTTGCTCAGGTCCGCGAATTCAGCCTTGATCAACTGATGGCGAGTGGTTTTCGTACCAAAGCTGCGCCGCTCGGACAAGTGCGTCCAGCTCATGCCCAGCATGCGCGTGAGCAACCCCAGACGGGCAGCGATAGAGACCGTCAAGCGGGTCCCCTCGTCGACGACCGCCGGCTCCCCGCCCAGGAACTGAAGATCCAGGCCGAGGGAGGCAAGTACTCTGTCCGCCTGCGGTGACTGGCCATGCGCCGGCGTTCGGTCGCCAGGCACAAGTTGATAGCCCTGGCTGAATGCGCGGCGGGCCTGAGGGGTCAGTTCAAGGCGTAACAGCCGCACCGCTTCTGCGGGCTCATGGCCCGCAAACAGCTGATAGATAGGGTTGAACGGGCCGTCAGGCATATGAGCTCTCCACTTGCAGGTGCTGCTCAATCCAACTGATCAACTTACCCACGGTGGTAAAGGCATCCTGATTGATTTGATCGGGTTCAAACATCAGGCCTGGGACTTTTTCTTCGAGCGTCAACAAGAACTGTACAAACAATACCGAATCCAAATCCAGATCTTCGTTAAAGTCCGTGTCGCTATTGACCGACACGGCCGAAGCCATAACATCGTTGAGCGCTTCATTAACCGCCAAGAGAAGATGTGACATGTAAAACCTCGTTAGTGTGGTGTTTTTTCGATTAAAGCACAGGAGAGCGTGACGCCCATGCCCATGGTAAGGCAGAGAATTCTTTTACCCGCGAACGTTTCCAACAAGACCGACAAATTAAATAAGACATCCGAACAATAAGCATGCCCATAGTTGCCAATATGCTGAGTAAATAAAACACCCTTGAAGTTCAGCTTGGCCGCCACCCGTTGCAGCATGGGCAGATCCAGGTTGCCTGGAACGATGGCGTCGATACTGTCTGCCGAGACATTGAAGGTATCCAGCGCATGGAGATAAAAATCCTGATAGTGCTGCTCCAACGACGCATATAACTCGCGCCGGCGCACCGCAGGTTCCTGCCGGTAATTATCATAAAAGGACGCCAAGTGCCGGACGGCCGTATGCGTCACCGCCCACTGGGCGGGCCCTGCATTGAGCAGCATCGCCGCAGGCACTTCGGCCATGACGCCATTGTCGAGTCGGCTGATAGCACTGTGAAAAGCCTTTTCTCCGGTAAGCAGGAGCATGGGCTCAGCGCGTTTGACCAAGCGGTTCTTTAATAAATGAATCGCCGATAAGGCAGACGCACAATGGTTCAAGCTGACGCTCAATACTTCCCAATGACCTATTCCACAGGCCTGTGCAATCTCTTCCAGCCAATGATTATCAAAGAACGTGTTATGCGTTTGTGTCTTGGCATACACCAGGCAGCCTTTGACTTTTTTTATATCAGGGTTCGCCACCAGTAGCGCGCCGAGTGTTTCCAGCAGCATGTGCGCATGGGTTCTGGTAGACATTCCGACTGAGCATAAAGAGTAATACCGTTGAAGTACCTTACAAGCCCCCGGCTTTAAATCATGGGACTGTTCAAGCCTGTTCAAGGGGACTAATGAAATACGATCCGGCAACCAACATAAATAATTAATTGGCAGCATACGTTCCCACATGGAGTAATTTTTAGTGCATATAGAAATTACCCACATCGTCCCAGAAACGGAGTGTGCTTTTTGCCTCCAATTGCTGAAAAGGCATTAATTTCCCATTTGCAGGTCCCACAAATGGAATTTTAAATAACTCACGAGCGCGCCGACGACCGCAACCTGGGTGGCGCAATCATCGGCCCCCAGGCGCCCGCAGATCAGTCCAGCATGGCGACATGCTTGGGATGGCTGGCGACCCGTGCCAACCACGCCTGCACCCCCGGATAGGCATCCAGGTCAAAACCGCCTTCGCCGGCCACATGGGTGTAGGCATACAGCGCCACATCCGCGATGGAGAACTGGTCGCCCACCAGGTACGGCGTCAGCTGCAGTTGGCGTTCCATGACCTTCAATGCCTTGTAACCGCCCTTGTGCAGCTTCTTGTATTCCTCCAGGCGCTCTTGCGGCAGCCCCAGGTAAAACTGGATAAACCGCGCCACCGCAATATACGGCTCATGGCTGTACTGTTCGAAGAACTGCCACTGCAGCACTTGGGTGCGCAGGCGCGGCTCGGTGGGCAGAAACTCGCTGCCATCGGCAAGGAAGTTGAGGATCGCGTTGGACTCCCACAGGCAGGTACCGTCTTCCAGCTCCAGCACCGGGATCTTGCCGTTGGGGTTCTTGGCCAGGAATTCAGGGGTCTCGGTGTCACCGTTGAGGATGTCGATATCCACCCATTGATACGGGATGCCCAGCAGGTTGAGCATCAATTTGACCTTGTAGCAGTTGCCCGACTTGTAATCGCCATAAACCTTGTACATGGGGCTCCCCTTATGCCGCTTGCGCGTGCTGTGCTTGACGGACCACCGCGGCCAGGCGTTTGAGCCCTTCGTCCAGGCGGGCCGGGTCGATATGGCTGAAATTGAGCCGCAGTGAGCCTAAGTGCTGGTCCGGCTCGGAAAAGAACGGTTCACCGGGCATGAACGCGACTTCCTGATCGAGCGCAGGAGCCAACAAGGTGCGGGTATCGAGCGGCTGTTTCAAGGTCAGCCAGAAGAATAATCCGCCCTGGGGCACTTGCCAGTCGGCCAGTTCGCTGAAGTGGCGTTGTAATGCAGCCTGGAATGCGTCGCGGCGCTCGCGGTAGAAACTGCGCAGTTCCACCAGGTGCTGCTGGTATTTCTGCGTGCCGATCCACTGCATGGCCTGCCACTGGCCGACGCGATTGGTGTGCAGGTCCGCCGATTGCTTGAGCTTGAGCAAGTGCGGGAACAGATCGGGGCTGGCAATCAGGTAACCCACGCGCAGGCCGGGCAGCAGGGTCTTGGAGACCGTGCCGGTGTAGATCCAGCTGGCTTTTTTCAAGCGGCCGACGATGGGCTGCGCACTGCCGCCGTCGAAGGTCAGCTCACGGTAAGGTTCGTCTTCGATCAGGGTCACGCCGAACTCATCGAGCAACGCCGCGACAGCCTCGCGCTTGGCCTCGCTGTAGCGCACGGCCGAAGGGTTCTGGAACGTCGGGATCAGGTAGATGAATGCCGGGCGATGACGCTCGAGGTTGGCGCGCAGGCTGGCGAGGTCGGGGCCGTCTGCCTCCAATTGCACCGTGAGGCAATCGGCGCCGAACAACTGGAAGATCTGCAGCGCGGCCAGGTAGGTCGGACCTTCCAGCAGGATCTTGGTGCCCTTGTCGATATACAGCTTGGCCGCCAGGTCCAGGGTTTGCTGGGAACCGCTGACCACCAGCACCTGACTGGCCTGGCACGGCACACCCAACGCACGCGCTTCGGCGGCCAGCAGTTCACGCAACTGCGGCTCGCCTTCGCTCATGCCGTATTGGCCGATGTTGAGCGGCATGTCATCCCAGTCCAGCGCGGGCAGCATGGCCTCGGCCGGCAGGCCACCGGCGAACGACATCACTTCCGGGCGCTGGGCTGCGGCGAGGATTTCACGGATCAAGGAGCTTTTGAGGCGCGTAACACGTTCAGAGAAGGCCATAAGGTCACCGCTAGCGAAGCCTGTGGGAAATACGTCAAACTGGTTGACCGAAATTACGACAGCTTGAGCGGATACGTCAACATGCTTGACCTTAAAAACCAAAGCAGCCAGCAACAAGCCATGGAAGCGTTCTTCTTCGGCTACCAGGCGTTCACTGCCAAAGCCGATGAAATGCTTGAACGCCGTGGCCTGAGCCGGGTGCACCAGCGCATCGTGTTTTTTATCGCACGCTACCCCGCGTTGAGCGTCAAGGAACTGCTGGAATTGCTCGGTGTGAGCAAGCAGGCGCTGAACATGCCGCTACGCCAATTGCAGGAGATGCACCTGGTGGACAGCGTTGCGTCCGAGGCCGACAAGCGCAAACGCCTGCTGGAATTGACCGAGGAAGGTGTGCGGTTCGAGCAGTCGCTGCGCCGTGAACAGGTGAAGTTGTTGCAGCGCGCCTTCGCCGAGGCTGGGGAAGAAGCGGTGACGGGCTGGCTCGCGGTGAATCAGGCACTTGCAGGCCAGCCTTGATGCCCCGGTGGCGAGTGAGCGCTGCCTTTCATCCTTTTCACACAGAAAATAGAAAACATTATTTGCTTTCTTTGTATACAAAAGCATAATTCGCTTCGTGCGAGTTTCTGACCTATTGGTCAACAAACCCCGCCGGCACCTCACAGCGCACCGCGCTGGACATAACAATAAAATGCTTGAGGAGTACTCGCTGTGGATAGCCGCAAATCCGAAGCCCCGACGCTGGACCTTGCCCCCTCACAGAACGGCTGGCTCGAACGCCTGTTCAAACTGCGCTTGCATGGCACCACAGTGAAGACCGAGCTGATCGCCGGCCTCACCACCTTCATCACCATGGCCTACATCATCTTCGTTAACCCCAACATCATGGCCGACGCCGGCATCGATCACGGTGCGGCGTTCGTCGCCACCTGCATCGCCGCCGCCCTGGGCTGCCTGTTGATGGGCCTGTACGCCAACTGGCCGGTGGGCCTCGCACCGGGCATGGGCCTCAATGCGTTTTTCACCTACACCGTGGTCGGCACCATGGGCTACCACTGGGAAACCGCGCTGGGTGCGGTGTTTATTTCCGGCGTGCTGTTCATGGGCCTGACACTCTCCCGGGTGCGCGAATGGCTGCTCAACAGCATTCCGGTAAGCCTGCGCCACGCCATGGGCGCCGGCGTCGGGTTGTTCCTCGGGGTAATCGGCCTGAAGACCGCCGGCATCATCGTTGACAGCCCCGCCACGCTGATCAAGCTCGGCTCGCTGCACGAGCCGGCGCCGCTGCTGGCGGCAGTGTGTTTCCTGCTGATCGCGATCCTCAGCTACCACCGGGTGTTCGGCGCGATCCTGATCAGCATCATCGCCGTGACCCTGGCCGGTTGGGCTCTCGACCTGGTGCACTACAACGGTATTCTCTCCACACCTCCGAGCCTGGCACCGACCTGGATGGCCATGGACATAAAAGGTGTATTCAATGTCAGCATGATCAGCGTGGTATTTGCCTTTCTTTTTGTGCACATGTTCGATACCGCCGGTACACTGATGGGCGTTGCGCAGCGCGCCGGGCTGGTGAATGCCGACGGCAAGATCGATAACCTGTCCCGCGCCCTGAAGGCCGACAGCGCGTCGAGTGTGTTCGGTGCCATGGTCGGCGTGCCGCCGGTGACCAGCTACGTGGAAAGCGCGGCCGGTGTTGCCGCAGGTGGCCGTACCGGGTTGACGGCGGTGACGGTCGGCGTGTTGTTTGTGGCAGCCATGTTTTTCGCGCCGCTGGCGGGCATGATCCCGGCCTATGCCACCGCAGGCGCGCTGATCTACGTGGCGATGCTGATGATGGCAAGCATGGCCCACATCAATTGGGATGAGGCCACCGACAGCATTCCGGCCATCGTGACCGCAATCATGATGCCCCTGACCTTCTCGGTCGCCGACGGCATCGCCCTGGGCTTTATCACGTATGTGGCGCTCAAGGCGGGCACCGGCAAGTACCGCGAGATTTCCGTAAGCCTGTGGGTGCTGTGCGCAATTTTTATCGCTAAGTTCGTCTTTCTGTAAAAAGGAGCATGCAATGAGTCTGGAAACCTGGCTGCTGTTCAGCGGCGCTGCGCTGGTGGTGATCCTGATCCCGGGGCCGCTGTCGTTGCTGATGATCAGCAACAGCCTGAACTATGGCCTGCGCCGCTCGTACCCGGCATTTCTCGGTGGGGTGATTGCCTCGATCTGCCTGTTGAGCGCGTCGGCCCTGGGCCTGGGCGCATTGCTGCTCGCGTCGGAAAAACTCTTCAGCGCCCTGAAGATTGTCGGCGCGCTGTACCTGTTCTACCTCGCCTGGCAGAGCTGGCAGCAGTCACGCCAGCCATCCCAGGGGGCGACAGTGCCGCAGGCTGCGCCGGTGCCGCGCTTTCGCGCGCTGTTCGGGCGCGCTTTTGTGCTGGGGGCCAGCAACCCCAAGGACATCCTGTTTTTCGCCGCCTTTTTGCCGCAGTTTCTGAGCAGCCAGCAACCCTTCCTCCCGCAATTGCTGATCATGATCGCCACCTGGACCCTGCTCGACCTGCTCTGCAAGCTGGCCTACGGCCTGGGCGCCCATGGCGCTGCGCGGTACCTGCGCAGTGGCAGCGGTCAAAGCTGGTTCAACCGCGTCAGCGCTGCCCTGTTCGGCAGCGCCGGTGTGGCTTCGCTGGTCAAGGCTAGAGTGGCGTCACTCTGACGAAATAAACCGTTGGAGGCAGATTCCCCAGGCTAGGCCATTGAATGCCTGTGACGATCGGAACGAGGCGCTGTTCGACCATGGCGCTTCGGACCGTGGCGGCCAAGACTGAGTCCCGGTAGGCGTTGATAGCCGTATTCAGCCAGGAATCAGTCAGCCTCATATTCAATTGAACGCTACCTCGCTCAAGCCACTGATAGGTCATGTAATACACCTGGTTTGAACGTGGATGAGTCGCCACCAGTTCATGCATCTGAACATGGCCTCGCCTTATCTGCCACTCGTGAAGACTGAACCCCTGCTGCTCAAGCACTGACCTGACGGCCGCGCGTTGCGCGGTTTTTCGCTCAACCGCCAACGACATACCACCGGACCGGAGCCGCGCATCCAACGCCACGGAGGGCCTGAAGTCGACACGCGTGAAACCTGGGGTCTTGCCTTCGTAACCAATGAACACTGACGTCGGCTTCCTTTGCAACGGCCGTAGCATCCTCAGCAAATCATCCGTCTGACCTGGCCTCAAGGGATTTAGCGTCAACCAATCGTCCAGCGTCGCACGCAGGTTGAGCAAATGGCTGGCCGTTGCAGAGCGCGAGGAGTCCGACAGCTCAAGCACCCGGGCCACTGCAAACTTGCGGCTTTTACTCGTCAGCCCTGGAAACGCCCTGCCGACCTCGGACTCCGGCGGCCCCGTGAACAAAGGGGAATGAAGCTGCCACTCACCCGTCGCGGTACGCGTCGCCGGAAGCGGTTGTTCACCCAGTGCCGTGGTTGTCCATCGTTCAATGTCCACGCTGACCTTTGAAACCAGTGGCTCATGCTTGCCGATAAACACGATATCGCTCAGCGGCGCGTGCTCACCCTGGTGGAGCACCCTGTAATAACCCGCCCCCGATTGCGTGGGCGTGTCATACCGGCGCCCCACGTAAATGACGTCATAGGCAAATCCTGGAGGTTCCACCGGCACATGGAATACGCCTGAAGCCGAAGAGTTCAACGACTGCGCGTCGGGAGCCGGTGTACGCCAACTGAACCAGTGATCGGCCGGTGCGGATGACTGGCGAATCCGGTTGTGCGTGGCGATGCGCACACTGGGAGGCCGCCAGCTCGGCGCCTGGTCCGGTGCTCGCCACGGGCTGAGTCCCCCGGAACTCGGACCGGCCACGGGCGCATCCGCCCCCAGCAGCCATTCCTTGGGCGAGTAAATCGTCAGGATCAGCTCATCCGCTCCCGGCGCGTCGTGGTTTTTCAGGCGGAAAAAGTCTTCGCCCTCACGGCGGTAAATCGGGTAATGATGCGTTTCGTCCCCTAAGAAGTGCTCGCCGCGCCGAACGTACAGGCCTTTTTCTCCAGGCCCCTGCAACCCAACAGCGTTTTGCGGCCTGCCCGGGGTACGAAACCGTTCCAGAGGCTTGAGCCGCGTGACCGCAGAAGACGACTGGGGCACGTTGAGAGGCCACCCAAACTGCGCGAGGGTTGAACGATGGATGCGACCCAGGCCTGCACCTATCGACGGCACCTTAGGGCGGACCATAGCCCCCGGCTTCGCCTTTGGACCCGGCAAAAAAAACAGCAACAGGTCTATCGCTAAAAGCACCGTGCCAAATGCCACGTCCACCGCGACCAGAGGATCACGCGTGCGGTGATAGTGCCGCGCGGTCAGCAGCAGCTCATACAGTTGGTTACCCAAGCCAAAAAACGGCGAGACAATCGACAGCAAGGCTCGCGCCCGGCTATCCGCCTCGGCCTCCAGGCGCTGCTCGCGGTACTTCTCCAGACTCTTGCTCGACCGACTGCCGGCCTGTGCCTGACGGTGCAGATCAGTCGCCCGTGCCCGGTATAACAACGCCCTGGCATCACTGTGTGAGGTAGGTACCAACACCAACCAATGCAGCGGGTCACTGGCTATCTGCTCGAGGATCTGTTTTTCAATGTCCTCGACAAGCGCAGTGGGCACCAGGTGTTTGACAGAGAATGATCGAACAAACTCGGCACCGTGCCAGAGCCCCTTCAACAGGGCGCGATCAGGGCGCAAATCGGCCGGATCGAACAACGCCCCGTGTGTTTGCCCCGGATGCGGGTTGATGGCTTCAAACGCCCAGCCGGGTGCGATGTGCCGCGCCAGTGCGGTGACGTTATCGGGCGATGCCCAGTGACGGTTCAGGTATTCCTGGGCCGCTTGCAGGTTGGCATGCTCACTGAGGCTCATGGCATCCGGCGCGGCGGGCCAGTAAACCACGCAGCGTTGGGAAAGCCGGTCATGAATCACCAGGATGCCGGCGAAGTAACGGTCATGCTGCAGGGTATGGCCCACCAGATGCACGATGCACAGTTGCAATTGATCGCCGTGCGCCAGCAAGTCCTGAGGAACGCGTGCCTTCATGGCGGTATTGAAAAAGCGCTGCGCATCCAGCGTAAATCCGCGTCGAACCGCCGAATACAGATCGGCGTCGGCACCTGCCAGCAAGACGCGCCTCAAGAGTTGAGGCACACGCGTGTCGGTACCTGGGGAATAAAACACACGGTCGATCAATGCCGCATAACGCCCGCCGATATCCAGCGAGAACACCATATTAATCAAGTAGTCCGGGCTGAGTTGCTGCTTCCACGCCGGTTTCAGGTACTGGGCATACCGGAAACGCCACCACGTGGGCATCATCTGCGGGTCGAGGTTATGCAGCGCCAATTGCAGCAGGCTGAACCGCGAACGCTCAGCGCTTGGCGTCAGGACTTCCTTGCGATCACCCACCGTACAGCTGCTTTCCCAACCACAGACCTGGCTGTCGACGTGGTCGGGCATTTCGATAAACGGTGTGTCGATGTCCAGTTGCGGGTACAGATCGTCCTCGCGTAACCGCGCAATCAACAACTCACGGGCATAGGTGTGCAGAGCCGGTAACCGCTGTTTAAGGTGTTCCTCAAACGCCAGCACGCTGCCCAGGGAGTGACGCAGCAGGTGCTTGAAGCGTTTGCGCTGGGCCACGCTGGACTCGGTCAGCCAGGTTGGCAGTTTTTTCTTCGCGCTCGCGGCTTTGCGCACCAGATCCAAATTCACCCGTGCCTGGATCAAGGCATCGCTGACCGGTGCATTCAGATGCTGCTCCAGTTCGACCGCCAGCAGCAGGCGGCTCAATGGACCATCCTCGGTTTCACTGAATACACGGGCGCCGCCATCAAGGCCCTTGTACAGGCTGCCGTAACTCTTGAGCAGCCGCTTGAACGCCAGCAGCACAGGGTTGCCCTCAATGGTTTGGTAACGCACCGCCAGGGTTTGGTTGGCAGTGTGCTCACGCACGCCCTGGCGTTTTTGTCGCTCGACATAGCGTCGCAGTATCGATTCATCTCGGCTGCCAAGGCTGGTTTTGATCCCCACGGATAACGCGCCAAGGCTGTCAAATACCGTCACACCGCCCTCTCGCCCGAAAGCACACAAAACCACCGGCTCTCGTCGCTCGGGATCGCTGAGCGCCGCGTTGCGGGTCACCGCAAACAGGCTATGCAACGGATAATCGGCATCGGCTTCGGCCCCCACCAGCACCGACAGCACACAGGTCTCGCTGCCCACCCGCTTGCTGCCCAGCGGCGTACCCAGCACTTCGAGCAGCAGGTCGCGGTGGGCCGTGCGGACCAACTTGAGTCGGTGTTGCAACTCGATTTCGCCACGCAGCCAGTCGGTCCAGAGCTGGATGACAGAGGCCAGGCGATGGCGTTCACCGCTGGGTTTGGCCTTCCAGAACGCGACGTCGAACAGCTGCAGTTGCGCACCCTGCAACAGCGCGCACAGGGTGTCCGCCGTGGCCTTGAGTTGCGCTTCCAGCGTCACGAAATCACGCATGGCTTGGGTATCGTCCAAAGGATCCTGCGGGTTCAGCAGCCTCATCAGACCTTTTTCATAGCGTTTGACCTGATACAGCGCAGTGTCCATCGCCAGCCACGGCGCCGTACTGGCGAAAATGATCTCGTGGCGCCGCCGATGCTGATCCCAGGCCTGCAATGGCTGGCGAATACTCCCCAGCCGTGGTCTGCCCACCCAGTGTTTTCGGCCACGCTCGATGTAGGCGAGAAAACGGCCGGCGTCCGTCCCTAAAGGCTGTCGCGCAGCGGAAAAAACCTGCGCCAGGTTGATCGATACCGCACAGGCCAACTCGTTTTCCCATTGGCTCTCCAGCACCGCCTGGGCGCTGAGCACAAACACATCACCCCTCAACGCTGAACCTTGCCACTGCGCTGCCGCGGTCATTTGCGCCGGACACACCTCATGCCGTCGCCGCAAAGGCAGGCACTGCCACAGGTCATCCAACAACGCACTATTGACCAGCGCCACCAGGCCGCACTGCAGTTGGCTGAGTGACGGGTACTCGTAATAGTTGCGCGTCAAACCTGGCAGGTACATCACGTGCGGTGACTGCGCAGGGTCATCCACGCGATAGATATGCAACGCACCGGGGATTGGCATCAGCCGCGGGCCCACACCGGGCCACATCAACTGCCTTGCCTGGAGGCTGGCCCACGGCTCGCCCGCGCGTTGCCGCGCCTGCGCCGTCGGCGCATCCACCAGCGCCTGGACCATGGCCCTCCCGGCAGTCGATAACTCGTCCAGTTGCCATGCCACAAAAGCCTGGTCGGCGAACGCCTGCTGGTGCAACTCGCACCAGCGCTCCTGGCGCGTCAGCCACGATCCCGGCACCAGCGCCTGCCAATAGTCGCTGTACGCCTGGGCAAGCCGACCAAACAGGTTCAGCGCAATCACACGCTGACACGCCTCCAGCGGCGTAAAAGGTAAAACGCGCGCGGGATCGTCCTTGAGGCTGAGGGTGGTGTAGTGGTTGAGATTGATCGGCACCGAAGGCAGTACCAACAGGCGCAGTGTGCGGTCGGTCAGGCTTTCGACTTTTTGCGCGGCCGCAGGCGGTTTGGGTTCGGTGAGCAACAGGTTGTCCGGGTCCAGATCAAAGGCCTTGCGCAACTCGGCGCGGATTACCCGCAAGACCCTGGGCGCTCCCAGGATCAGGCGCGAGCGTAATTTGGCAGACTCTGCACTGCGCACATCAGCGGCCGCGAGCCGGTTGATCAACAGACTGGGATAGGGGCTGGCGTTGATCCGCCGCGTCAGTTCAGTGCGCATCGCCTGCCATGCATCGTCGTCAGGCACATCGGAATCGTCAGGTAAGGTCACGGCGGTATCTGCGTCGAGGAAAACACCTAGCCTATGCAGCACGTGCCCTCACAAGGCGCTAGATAATTGAACGCACCCCGGGCAAAAAAAAGCCCGCAGTGTGGGCGGGCAAAAAACCAACGAAGAGCTTTGGGGGTGTGAAGCGAGGTGACGACTCAGCTACCGCGATAAGTGGAGTAGCTGTAAGGCGAAATCAGCAGAGGCACGTGGTAGTGATCCTGTTCGGCACTGATGCCAAAGCGCAGCACCACGACGTCGAGGAAGGCCGGCTCCGGCAATTGCACGCCACGGGCGCGGTAGTAGTCGCCGGCGCTGAATTGCAACTGGTACACGCCGCTGCGGTAGTCATCGCCCTGCAACAGCGGAGCGTCACAGCGGCCGTCGCTGTTGGTCACGGCGGTGCTCACAAGCTCAAGCTGTGCGCCTTCGACGCGGTACAGCTCAACCTGGATGGCGCTGCCGGGGCAGCCGTGGGCGGCGTCCAGTACGTGTGTGGTCAGTCGTCCCATGGGGCGGGGCTCCCTTGCATGAAGTGAAATAGGCTGCACCTTTACGGGGCGTGAAAAAGCCGTGGACGCAACGATTAAGACACTTTTAATAAAAATTGTACACAATAAAAATCACAAAGTTTTGCACACCCTAGCGTACCTCGATCCTCAGCGCGATTTCTCAGCAAGCCTTGCTTTTAAAAGACCTTTTGTCCGTTTACTGACCAACTGGGCAAGTTTCTTGCAATGCTAAGCGACGGCATCCGCGTAGAAAAAATGCGGAAATACAGGCTTACAAAGCGACCATCAAGTTGTATACAATCAGCCCATCGCTGTGACGCCACCCAGTCTTTCCGCTGGCCGCCACACACTTGCTACCACGAACAAGAAGGAAGACTGCAGTGAGCGCTGACTACCCACGCGACCTGATCGGTTACGGCAGTAACCCTCCTCACCCCCATTGGCCGGGCAAGGCGCGCATCGCGCTGTCGTTCGTACTCAACTACGAAGAAGGCGGCGAGCGCAACATTTTGCACGGCGACAAAGAGTCCGAAGCCTTCCTCTCGGAAATGGTCTCGGCCCAGCCACTGCAAGGCGAGCGCAACATGAGCATGGAGTCGCTGTACGAATACGGCAGCCGTGCCGGCGTGTGGCGCATCCTCAAGCTGTTCAAGCAATTCGACATTCCGCTGACCATCTTCGCCGTGGCCATGGCAGCCCAGCGCCACCCGGATGTGATCCGCGCCATGGTCGAAGCCGGCCACGAGATCTGCAGCCACGGCTACCGCTGGATCGACTACCAATACATGGACGAGGCCCAAGAGCGCGAGCACATGCTCGAAGCTATCCGCATCCTCACCGAACTGACCGGTGAACGCCCGTTGGGCTGGTACACCGGGCGCACCGGCCCGAACACGCGGCGGCTGGTGATGGAGGAAGGCGGCTTCCTCTACGACTGCGACACCTACGACGACGACCTGCCCTACTGGGAACCCAACACTCCCAACGGCAAGCCGCACCTGGTGATCCCCTACACCCTGGACACCAACGACATGCGCTTCACCCAGGTGCAGGGCTTCAACAAGGGCGATGACTTTTTCGAGTACCTCAAGGACGCGTTCGACGTGCTGTATGCCGAAGGCGCCGAGGCTCCGAAGATGTTGTCCATCGGCCTGCACTGCCGCCTGATCGGCCGTCCGGCGCGCCTGGCCGCGCTGAAGCGCTTTATCGAATACGCCAAGGGTCACGAACAGGTCTGGTTCACCCGCCGCGTCGACATTGCCCGCCACTGGCACGCCACCCACCCGTTCCCGGGAGCGGCCAAATGAGCACCTTCCAGACGCTGAAACCCTCGACCTTGAGCCGCGACGCCTTCGTCCACGCCTTCGCCGACATCTACGAACACTCGCCATGGGTGGCCGAAAAGGCCTTTGAGCTGGGCCAGGATGCCTCGATCGACCAGATCGAAACCCTGCACCAGCGCATGAGCGACATCCTGTTGAGTGCTGATCATCAAAGCCAACTGGCCCTGATCAACGCTCACCCGGACCTGGCCGGCAAAGCGGCCGTCCAGGGCCAACTCACCCAAGCCAGCACCGATGAGCAAGCTGGCGCGGGGATTCACCAATGCACGGCCGAAGAGTTCTCACGCTTCACCGAGCTGAACGATGCCTACAAGGCCAAGTTCAAGTTTCCCTTCATCATGGCGGTAAAAGGCAGCAACCGGCATCAGATCCTGGCCGCGTTCGAAACACGCATTCACAACTCGGTAGACGCTGAGTTCAAATGCGCACTGGCCGAGATCAACAAGATCGCGTTGTTCCGTTTACTGACCCTCTAAACGACCATCCCCAGCCACTCTATTTAAGGCAGACAAGAAGAATGAAAGCTTACGCCGTACCTTTCGAGAAGTTCGTCAACCTGGCCGACGCTCGCCTGGGCACCAAGATCATCTCCGTGACGGATGACTGGTTCGCCGACGCCAACCGCCTGTTCCAGCCGACCCCGGCCGTGTGGAAGGAGGGCGTTTTCGATGACAACGGCAAGTGGATGGACGGCTGGGAGTCACGCCGCAAGCGCTTCGAAGGCTACGACAGCGCTGTGATCCGCCTGGGCGTACCGGGTTCGATCAAGGGCGTGGACATCGACACCTCATTCTTCACCGGCAACTACCCGCCGTCGGCGTCCCTGGAAGCCTGCTTCCTGGCCTCGGGCGAGCCTGACGACAACACCCAGTGGGTAGAAGTCCTGTCGGCCGTCGAGTTGCAAGGCAACAGCCACCACTACCACGAGATCAGCAACGACCAGGCGTTCAGCCACCTGCGTTTCAACATCTACCCGGATGGCGGCGTGGCCCGTCTGCGCGTGTACGGCGTGCCGTTCCGCGATTGGTCTTCGGTGGGCGACAACGAACAGATCGACCTCGCCGCAGCCTTGAACGGCGGTCGCGCATTGGCGTGTTCCGACGAGCACTTCGGCCGCATGAGCAACATCCTCAACCCAGGCCGTGGCGTCAACATGGGCGATGGCTGGGAAACCGCCCGCCGTCGCACGCCAGGCAATGACTGGGTGATCGTCGCCCTGGGCCACCCCGGCGAAATCGAGAAAATCATCGTCGACACCCTGCACTTCAAGGGCAACTACCCGGACACCTGCTCGATCCAGGGCGCCTTCGTGAAGGGCGGCACCGACAGCCAGATCGAAACCCAATCGCTGTTCTGGCGCGAGCTGCTGCCGGCGCAGAAACTGGAAATGCACGCCGAACACACCTTCGCCGAGCAGATCAAGGCACTGGGCCCGATCACCCACATCCGCCTGAACGTGTTCCCGGATGGCGGTGTGAGCCGCCTGCGCGTACTGGGTAAAGTTTCGAAGTAAGCAGTGAACCCCTGTGGCGAGTGGGCTTGCCCCCGCTCGCCACAGGAACTGAATGACACAACACAGAATTCGGATAAGAGACAGCCATGCGCACACTGATGATCGAACCCCTGACCAAAGAAGCCTTCGCCCCTTTCGGAGACGTTATCGAAACCGATGGCAGCGATCACTTCATGATCAACAACGGGTCGACCATGCGCTTTCACAAGCTGGCAACGGTAGAAACCGCACAGCCTGAAGACAACGCGATCATCAGCATCTTCCGCGCCGACGCGCTGGATATGCCGCTGACCGTGTGCATGCTGGAGAGACACCCACTGGGCAGCCAGGCCTTTATTCCGCTGCTCGGTAACCCCTTTCTGATCGTGGTCGCGCCACTTGGCGATGCACCTGTATCAGGCTTGGTCCGCGCCTTCGTCACCAACGGCAGGCAGGGCATTAATTACCATCGCGGCGTCTGGCACCACCCGGTGCTGACGATCGAAAAGCGGGATGACTTCCTGGTGGTTGATCGCAGTGGCACAGGCAATAACTGCGATGAGCATTTTTTCAAAGAGGATGAGCGGTTGATCCTCGCCCCCCACCAATAAGAGAAGGCCGGATCACCCGACAACAAGGGTGACAGGCGAGAGGTAAAGACTGTGGAAGCACATCTGTTGGAATGGCTGAACCTCAGCGTGCGCTGGGTTCACATGATCACTGGCGTCGCCTGGATCGGCGCTTCGTTCTACTTCGTCTGGCTGGAAAACAACCTCAACCGCGTCAACCCCAAGGACGGCCTGTCCGGTGACTTGTGGGCGATCCACGGTGGCGGTATCTACCACCTGGAAAAATACAAACTGGCCCCGCCGACCATGCCGGACAACCTGCACTGGTTCAAATGGGAAGCCTACTTCACCTGGATGTCGGGCGTCGCGCTGCTGTGCGTGGTGTTCTACCTCAACCCGACGCTGTACCTGCTCGCCCCTGGCAGTAGCCTCAGTGGCAGCGAAGGCGTATTGCTGGGCATCGGCTCACTGTTCGCCGGTTGGTTCATCTACTCCTTCCTCTGCGACTCGGCCCTGGGCAAACGCCCTGCCCTGCTCGGCTTGATCCTGTTCGTGCTGTTGATTGCCGCCGCGTACGGCTTCAGCAAAGTGTTCAGCGGCCGGGGTGCGTACCTGCATGTAGGCGCAGTGATTGGCACCATCATGGTCGGTAACGTGTTCCGCATCATCATGCCGGCGCAGCGCGCGCTGGTGGCGGCGATCGCCGAGAACCGCACGCCTGACCCGGCACTGCCGGCCAAGGGGCTGCTGCGTTCACGGCACAACAACTACTTCACCCTGCCCGTGCTGTTCATCATGATCAGCAACCACTTCCCGAGCACCTACGGCAGCCAATACAACTGGCTGATCCTGGCCGGGATCGCGGTGGCGGCGGTGTTGGTACGGCACTACTTCAACACTCGGCATAACAGCCAGAAGTATGCGTGGACCTTGCCGGTTGGCGCACTGGCGATGATTTGCCTGGCGTATGTGACCGGGCCCAAGCCGGCCGAACCGATTGCCAAGGCACCTGCGGCCATCGAGTACCAACCGTTGCCGGAAACCGCATTGGGCGGTGGCTTGAAACCCGCCGCGCCTGCGGCGACCGAACCTGCTGCGGCACCTGCGCCTGCCCAGGCAACGATTGATTTCGACAAGGTCCACGGGGTGATCCAGGAACGCTGCGCCGTGTGCCATTCGGCCAAGCCCACCAGCCCGTTGTTCAGCACAGCGCCGGCCGGGGTGATGTTCGATACCCCGGCGCAAATCCAGCAACAGGCGGCGCGTATCCAGGCGCAGGCGGTGGCGAGCCAGATCATGCCGCTGGGCAACATCACCCAGATGACCCAGCAGGAGCGGGATTTGATTGGCACTTGGATCAACCAGGGGGCGCGTACCAACTAACTAACAGATTCACATAGTTCCAATGTGGGAGGGCAAGCCCCCTCCCACAGGGGACTGCAGTGATTTAGAGATTGCGTTCCACACAACACAACAATAAAAAAGATCCGAGGTGTTGCATGACCGAGTTAGTCGAACCGCAGATTCCTGCCGCGCCCGCCATGGTGCGGCTGCCCCTCTTGCAACTGATTCTGGTAGGCCTGCAACACGTCTTGCTGATGTACGGCGGCGCCGTCGCCGTACCTCTGATCATTGGCCAGGCCGCCGGCCTGAGCCGTGAAGAAATCGCCTTTCTGATCAACGCCGACCTGCTGGTAGCCGGCATCGCCACCCTGGTGCAGTCGTTCGGCATCGGCCCGGTGGGCATCCGTATGCCGGTGATGATGGGCGCCAGTTTCGCCGCCGTCGGCAGCATGGTCGCCATGGCCGGCATGCCCGGTATCGGCCTGCAGGGGATCTTCGGCGCCACCATTGCCGCGGGGTTCTTCGGCATGCTGATCGCGCCGTTCATGTCCAAGGTCGTGCGTTTCTTTCCGCCGCTGGTAACCGGCACGGTGATCACCGCGATTGGCCTGTCGCTGTTTCCGGTGGCCGTGAATTGGGCCGGTGGCGGCAGCGCGGCGGCCACCTTCGGCTCACCGATTTACCTGGCGATTGCCGCCCTGGTACTGGCCACCATCCTGCTGATCAACCGCTTCATGCGCGGTTTCTGGGTGAATATCTCGGTGCTGATCGGCATGGGCCTGGGTTACGCCTTGTGCGGCATCCTCGGCATGGTCGACCTCAGCGGCCTGGCACAGGCGCCTTGGGTGCAAGTGGTGACGCCGCTGCATTTCGGCATGCCCAAATTCGAGTTGGCGCCGATCCTGTCGATGTGCCTGGTGGTGGTGATCATCTTTGTCGAATCCACCGGGATGTTCCTTGCGCTGGGCAAGATCACCGATCAGGAGGTCACGCCGAAGATGCTGCGTCGTGGCCTGCTGTGTGATGCCGGCGCGTCGTTCTTCGCCGGCTTCTTCAACACCTTCACCCACTCTTCCTTCGCGCAGAATATCGGCCTGGTGCAAATGACCGGCGTGCGTTGCCGCTCGGTGACGATCATGGCGGGCGCCTTTCTGATTGTGCTCAGCCTGTTGCCCAAGGCCGCGTATCTGGTGGCGTCGATTCCCCCGGCGGTGCTCGGCGGAGCGGCGATTGCCATGTTCGGCATGGTGGCGGCCACCGGCATCAAGATCCTCCAGGAGGCCGACATCGCTGATCGTCGCAACCAGTTGCTGGTGGCGGTGAGCATCGGCATGGGCCTGATTCCCGTGGTGCGCCCGGAGTTCTTCGCACAGTTGCCACTGTGGATGAGCCCGATCACCCACAGCGGCATCGCCATGGCCACCCTCAGCGCGCTGTCGCTGAATATCCTGTTCAACATTCTCGGCGGCGCTGAACGCCCCGCAGTCGACCCCGCCCACACCTGACGCATGCCCCATTGTCGCCCTGTGCGCGCTGTAACGGCGCACTTGAGCCCTGACGTGGGAGCCAGTATTCTCCGCGCCCGCTTGAATCGACGGTTCTTTACCGCCTTGGCGCGGCTCTTGCTGTAGCAATAAAGCTGACCATTTAGACCACTTTTGCAATAACCCAAAGGCGCCATACCAGAGCGCCTACTTAGAAAAACCATAAAACTTTAACTCGGGAGCAACCGAATGAAACCTATGTTCAAAGGCCTGATGCTGGCGGGATCCCTGCTGGCTGGCGGCCAGGCCGTGGCGGGTGACTTGTTGCAGTGGCAGAACAACAGCCTGACGTATCTGTGGGGCAAGAGCTTTACCGTCAACCCACAGATCCAGCAAACCGTCACGTTCGAACATGCCGATGCCTGGAAGTACGGCGACAACTTCGTCTTCGTCGACCGCATCTTTTACAACGGCAAGAAAGACGGCAACGTCGGCCCAAACACGTATTACGGTGAGATCAGCCCGCGACTGTCGTTCGGTAAGATTTTCGACCAGGACCTGTCCTTCGGCCCGATCAAGGACGTATTGCTGGCCTTCACGTATGAGTTTGGCGAAGGCGATAACGAGTCGTACCTGCTGGGCCCGGGCTTTGACCTGAACGTCCCGGGTTTCGATTACTTTCAGTTGAACTTCTACCAGCGCCAGACCGAAGGCAATCGCCCGGGTGATGGCGTCTGGCAGATCACTCCGGTGTGGGCGTACACCCTTCCCGTGGGCAACTCCGACATCCTGATCGACGGCTTTATGGATTGGGTAGTGGACAACGACAAGAACGCCCGTGGCACTTACCACGCCAACCTGCACTTCAACCCGCAGGTCAAATACGACTTGGGCAAGGCGCTGCATTGGGGCGACAAGCAGTTGTATGTGGGTTTTGAATACGACTACTGGAAGAACAAGTACGGGATCGAAGACTCCGGCGCGTTCAAGACGACCCAGGACACGGCGAGCTTCCTGGTCAAGTATCACTTCTAAAAGCCACTGCAAGACAAATGTGGGAGGGGGCTTGCTCCCGATAGCAGTGTGTCAGTCAACAAATAGAGTGACTGACACTTCGCTATCGGGAGCAAGCCCCCTCCCACATTCAGATAGGCGGCAGGCACAGGAACCGCATGATCTCTTCACGCTTGGCCAGCGCATCCTTGCGGCCCAACTCAATCAACTCGCTGCAATACCCCGCCTCGAACAGCAAGTAACTCAGCACCCCCGCCCCGCTCGTCTTGGTCGCCCCCGGCCCACGTAAGAACAAGCGCAACGCCGCCGGTAATTCCTGCCGATGGCGCGCCGCGATTTCGTCGATCGGCTGGCTGGGCGCAATCACCAGCACGTCCACCGACGCCAGCCCAGGCGCGACATGACTGAACTGATTCAAGCGCTCCAACAGCTCGATATCACTTTCCAGGCTGTCAATGAACGTGCTGTTGAGCATATGCCCACCGATCTGTGCCAGCGTCGGTTCCTGGCCGGTGTAGGTGCGTTGCGCCGACGGCTCATTGCCCCGTGGGTTGCCGCTGACGCCGACCACCAGCACGCGGGTCGCCCCCAGGTGCAGCGCCGGGCTGATGGGAGCGGATTGGCGCACCGCGCCGTCGCCGAAATATTCCTGGTCGAGCTTCACCGGGGCGAACAGCAAGGGGATCGCCGAACTGGCCAACAGGTGCTCAACCGTCAGTTGCGTCGGCACGCCGATACGCCGATGGCGCAACCATGCATCGATGGTGCCGCCACCTTGATAGAAGGTCACAGCTTGCCCGGACTCATAGCCGAAGGCCGTGACGGCCACCGCATGCAGATGCTTTTGGCGGATGGCGTCGTCGATCCCCGCTAAATGCAGCTTGTCCTGCAACAAGTCACGCAGCGGCGAACTGTTGAGCAGCGCCACCGGCAACTGCCTGCCCAGGCCCAACAAGCTATGGGTGAAGAAGCGACTCGCCTGGCGCACCACCCCCGGCCAATCGCTGCGCAATACCAGGTGACTGCGAAAGCCCTGCCAGAATGCGGTCAGGCGCTGGATGGCCGCCGTGAAATCCATCGCACCACTGGCCAGGCTCACGGCATTGATCGCGCCGGCAGAGGTGCCGACGATCACCGGAAAAGGATTCGGCGCCCCCGGCGGCAACAGCTCGGCAATCGCCGCCAATACCCCCACCTGATACGCCGCTCGCGCCCCGCCGCCGGAAAGAATCAAGCCTGTAACCGGTTCAGCTGGGCGCATTGCATCACTCCGTGTGGGGAAAAGTCGGTTTTAGCGACGGCGTTTTTCGTACAGTTTGGGCTCACCCGGTGGCCGGCTCTTGAAGCGGCGGTGGGTCCATAGGTATTGCTCGGGGCACTCACGCACCGAGGCTTCGACCCATTGGTTGATACGCAGGCAGTCCACCTCATCGCTTTCGCCGGGGAAGTCGGTCAACGGCGGGTGGATCACCAGGCGGTAACCGCTGCCGTCCGCCAGGCGCTCCTGGGTGAACGGCACCACCAGCGCCTTGCCCAGCTTGGCGAACTTGCTGGTGGCGGGCACGGTGGCGGCCTGGATGCCGAACAGCGGCACGAAGATGCTTTGCTTGGCGCCGTAGTCCTGGTCCGGCGCGTACCAGATCGCGCGGCCGGCACGCAGCAGCTTGAGCATGCCGCGCACGTCCTCGCGCTCGACCGCCAGGGAATCGAGGTTGTGCCGCTCGCGGCCACGGCGCTGGATAAAATCAAACAGCGGGTTGCCGTGCTCGCGGTACATGCCATCAATGGTGTGCTTCTGGCCCAGCAGCGCCGCGCCGATTTCCAGGGTGGTGAAGTGCAGGGCCATGAGGATCACGCCCTTGCCATCCAACTGGGCCTGCTTGAGGTGCTGCAGGCCTTCGACATGGGCCAGGCGCGCCAGGCGCTGGCGCGACCACCACCAGCTCATGGCCATTTCAAAGAAGGCGATGCCAGTGGACGCGAAGTTCTCCTTGAGCAGCTGTTTGCGCTCTTTGGCGGATTTTTCCGGGAAGCACAGTTCCAAGTTGCGTGCGGCGATGCGGCGACGTTCGCCGGCCACACGGTACATGCCGGCACCCAGCAGCCGACCAATGGTCAGCAGCGCGCGATACGGCAGTTGGGTGACCAGCCACAGCAGGCCGAGTCCCAGCCATAACAGCCAAAAGCGCGGGTGAAAAAATACAGCTCGAAAACGCGGGCGATCCATTACAGATTCCGGGAAAGACAGGGCCGCGCATTCTACAACGGTTCGACTCGGCTTGCGGCCAGTGAGTGTTCTCGTTATAAGTCTCGACACTTTTCGTGACAAGCCGCTTTTTGCCGACCATGAGCCAAACCGAACCGCTAGACCAAGATCCCGTGTTCCAGCTGAAAGGCAGCATGCTCGCCATTACCGTGCTGGAACTGGCCCGCAACGACCTCGACGCCCTGGATCGCCAGCTCGCTGCCAAGGTCGCCCTGGCGCCGAACTTCTTCAACAACGCCCCGCTGGTGCTGGCCCTGGACAAACTGCCGGCCGGCCAGGGCAGCATCGACCTGCCCGGATTGATGCGCGTATGCCGCTCCCACGGACTGCGTACCCTGGCGATTCGTGCCAGCCGTATCGAAGACATCGCCGCCGCCATCGCCATTGAACTGCCAGTACTGCCGCCGTCTGGCGCGCGTGAGCGCCCATTGGAACCTTTGGTCGGCGAAGTGAAGAAAAAACCGGAAAAACCCGCGGAACCGACGATCAAGCCTACAAAGATCATCACCACGCCCGTACGCGGCGGACAGCAGATTTACGCCCAGGGCGGCGACCTTGTGGTGATCTCCTCGGTCAGTCCCGGCGCGGAACTTCTTGCTGATGGCAATATCCATGTATACGGCCCGATGCGCGGACGCGCCCTCGCCGGCATCAAGGGTGATACCAAGGCGCGTATTTTTTGCCAGCAGTTGACCGCTGAACTAGTGTCCATCGCAGGCCAGTACAAGGTTTCAGAAGATTTGCGCCGGGATCCGCTGTGGGGAGCCGGGGTGCAGGTCAGCCTGTCGGGCGATGTGTTGAACATCATCCGTCTTTAACGGATACTGCCGCATTTTCCAAGCATCTCTAGACTCTGATAGCAAAGCGAAACTGGCAAGACTTGCGTAGGAAAAGTTGGAAGTTAGCGTTTTCCTTAGGGAGACCCCATCTTTTTCCTACAAGGGCTGTCCGCCTGCGGCGAGTTCCAAGAGATGTTTTTCAGGGACTATAAAGGTCCTTTTTCCTTAGGGGTGAAACACCTTGGCCAAGATTCTCGTGGTTACATCCGGCAAGGGTGGTGTGGGTAAGACCACCACCAGCGCCGCTATCGGTACCGGCCTCGCTCTGCGCGGCCACAAGACAGTCATCGTCGACTTCGACGTCGGTTTGCGTAACCTCGACCTGATCATGGGCTGCGAACGCCGCGTGGTGTACGACTTCGTCAACGTGGTGAACGGCGAAGCCAACCTGCAACAGGCCCTGATCAAGGACAAGCGCCTTGAAAACCTGTACGTACTGGCCGCCAGCCAGACCCGCGACAAAGACGCGCTGACCAAAGAAGGCGTAGGCAAAGTCCTCGCCGAGCTGAAGGAAACCTTCGAATTCGTGGTGTGCGACTCCCCGGCCGGGATCGAAACCGGTGCTCACCTGGCGATGTACTTCGCCGATGAAGCCATCGTCGTGACCAACCCGGAAGTCTCGTCGGTACGCGACTCGGACCGCATGCTCGGCCTGTTGGCCAGCAAGTCCCAGCGCGCCGAGAAAGGTGAAGACCCGATCAAGGAACACCTGCTGCTCACCCGCTACAACCCTGAGCGCGTCAGCAACGGCGAAATGCTCGGTGTTGAAGACGTCAAGGACATCCTCGCAGTGACCCTGCTGGGCGTGATCCCGGAATCCCAGGCGGTGCTGAAGGCTTCCAACCAGGGCGTCCCGGTGATTCTTGACGACCAAAGCGACGCCGGCCAGGCGTACAGCGATGCAGTTGATCGCTTGCTGGGCAAGACCGTGGAACATCGCTTCCTCGATGTTAAGAAGAAGGGATTCTTCGAGCGTATCTTTGGAGGCAACTAAACAATGAAATTTCTCGACTTCTTTCGCGCCAACAAAAAGCCAAGCACCGCGTCGGTCGCGAAAGAGCGTCTACAGATCATCGTGGCGCACGAACGCGGCCAACGCAGTACCCCGGATTACCTGCCCGCCTTGCAGAAGGAACTGGTCGAGGTGATCCGCAAGTACGTCAATATCGGCAACGATGACGTGCATGTCGCCCTTGAAAACGACGGCAGCTGCTCGATTCTGGAACTCAATATCACCCTGCCTGATCGTTGATCGAACAGGCGGCCGCCACGGCGGCTCGGTCACCTTGATGCCTTTGCGGGCACCGGGTGGTCGAGCCGCCGTTGGCGTTTGTTACGAGGCTGTTTAATGCCGCTGTCCACTATTCATATCCTGCATCAGGACGACGCTGTCCTGGTGGTGAACAAGCCGACCCTGCTGCTCTCGGTGCCTGGCCGCGCCGATGACAACAAGGATTGCCTGATCACCCGCCTGCAGGAGAACGGCTACCCCGAAGCCCGCATCGTCCATCGCCTGGACTGGGAAACCTCGGGGATCATCCTGCTGGCCCGGGACGCCGATACCCATCGAGAACTGTCCCGCCAGTTCCACGACCGCGAAACCGAAAAGGCCTACACCGCCCTCGCCTGGGGCCAACCGGAACTGGACAGCGGCAGCATCGACCTGCCCTTGCGCTACGACCCGCCGACCAAACCACGCCATGTGGTGGATCACGAGTTCGGCAAGCACGCGCTGACCTTCTGGAAAGTCCTGGAACGTTGTGGCGACTGGTGCCGCGTCGAGTTGACGCCAATCACCGGCCGCTCGCACCAGTTGCGTGTGCATATGCTGTCGATCGGGCATCCGTTGCTCGGTGACGGCCTGTATGCCCACGAACAGGCCCTGGCTGCGTGGCCGCGCCTGTGCCTGCACGCCAGCATGCTGAGCTTCACTCATCCGCAAAGCGGTGAGCGCTTGCGCTTTGAGTGCCCTGCACCGTTCTAAAGCTGCAAATTGGGAGGGGGATTCGACTTGCCCCCTCCCACATTTGTTCTGTGCACTTCTCGCCCTCGAACGGTAAACTCCGCGCATTGCTGTCTGGAGCTATTTATGCGCGAAGCGTTGAATCAAGGCCTGATCGACTTCCTCAAGGCCTCCCCTACTCCTTTTCATGCCACTGCCGCCCTGGCCCAGCGCCTGGAAGCGGCCGGTTTCCAGCGCCTCGATGAGCGCGAAACCTGGGCCACCGAAGCCAACGGTCGCTACTACGTGACCCGCAACGATTCCTCGATCATTGCCTTCAAGCTCGGCCGCCACTCGCCGTTGCAAGGCGGGATTCGCCTGGTCGGCGCCCATACCGACAGCCCGTGCCTGCGGGTCAAGCCCCAGCCAGAGCTGCAACGCCAGGGCTTCTGGCAACTTGGCGTGGAAGTCTACGGCGGCGCGCTGCTGGCGCCGTGGTTCGACCGCGACCTGTCCCTGGCCGGCCGCGTCACCTTCCGTCGTGACGGCAAGGTCGAAAGCCAACTGATCGACTTCAAGCTGCCCATCGCCATCATCCCCAACCTGGCTATTCACCTGAACCGTGAAGCCAACCAGGGCTGGGCGATCAATGCCCAGACCGAATTGCCGCCGATCCTCGCGCAATTTGCCGGTGATGAACGCGTGGACTTCCGGGCCGTGCTCACCGAGCAACTGGCCCGCGAACATGGGCTCAACGCCGACGTGGTGCTCGACTACGAGTTGAGCTTCTACGACACCCAGAGCGCCGCCGTGATCGGACTCAATGGCGACTTTATCGCCGGTGCGCGCCTCGATAACCTGCTGTCGTGCTACGCCGGCCTGCAAGCCCTGCTCACCAGCGAGACCGACGAAACGTGCGTGCTGGTGTGCAACGACCACGAAGAAGTCGGTTCCTGCTCGGCCTGCGGCGCCGATGGCCCGATGCTGGAGCAGACCCTGCGTCGCCTCTTGCCGGAAGGTGATGAATTCGTACGCACCATTCAGAAATCCCTGCTGGTTTCCGCTGACAACGCCCATGGCGTACACCCGAACTACGCCGACAAGCACGACGCCAACCACGGCCCCAAGCTCAACGCCGGCCCGGTGATCAAGGTCAACAGCAACCAGCGCTACGCCACCAACAGCGAGACCGCCGGGTTCTTCCGCCACCTGTGCATGGCCCAGGAAGTGCCGGTGCAAAGCTTTGTGGTGCGCAGCGACATGGGCTGCGGTTCGACCATCGGCCCGATCACTGCCAGCCACCTGGGCGTGCGTACGGTGGACATCGGTTTGCCGACGTTTGCCATGCACTCCATCCGTGAGCTGTGCGGCAGCCATGACCTGGCGCATTTGGTGAAGGTGTTGGGCGCGTTCTACGCCAGCCACGACCTGCCCTGATCAAACCTCCTGTAGGCGCTGGCTTGCCAGCGCCTACAGGAAATCCAACCTGACACATATCAACGCTACCTTCTGTAATCCGACCTAGACTTGTCAGTATTCCCACTTCGACAAGGCCGTCGCCCCATGATTTCCATGTCTTCTTTCCACGCCATGCTTATCCCTATTCTGATCGGCATGATCATGCTCGCCGTCGGCTTCAACTTCCGCGACAAACCCCTGGGCGTGTTCGGCATGTGGATCGGCATGCTGCTGATCCTGGGCACCGTGGTGTACAAGATCCTCGCCAAACTGGCCGAATGACGCTTGCACTCGTACACTCGCTCAACCCGTCGTTTTCAAGGTTGACCGCCTCGTGCTTTCCCGTCTGTTTGCCCTGCCCTGCTGCTTCCTGATCGCCCTGCTCACGCTGTTGCCGCTCTCGCCCGCCCAAGCGGTGGGCTTGCCCGGGCTGCTCAGCACCAACAAGGCCCAACCCCAGGCCGACGTGCCGTTGGGGCAGTCGCTGGACGAGGTGATCAAGACCCTGGAAAACGACCAGCAGCGCACCCAACTGCTGAGCGACCTTAAGAAGCTGCGCGCCGCCACCCAGAAAGCCCAGCCCGCCGCCGAACAAGGTGTACTCGGGCTGATCGGCAGCACGCTGTCGGGCCTGGAGCAGCAGTTCTCCGGCGCCGACAGCCCATTGGGGCGCTGGTCGAATGAAATCGACCTGGCCAAGGATGAACTCAGCGCACTGATGCTGCCGGCCAGCGAATGGTTGCCGATCATTTTCGGCTTTGCCGTGATCCTCGCGGTGTGGAGCCTGCTCGCCGCCGCGCTGATCTGGCTCAGCCACCGCGTGCGTGAGCGCTTCGGCCTGCCCGAGGAGCTGCCGCAACACCCCCGCACCTGGGACATGCTGCGCTTTGCCCTGCGCAAACTGGGGCCCTGGCTGATCGCGCTGGTAATCACGGTTTACCTGAGCTACGCCCTGCCCTCGTCCCTAGGCAAATCCCTGGCGATGGTGCTGGCTTACGCCTTGGTGGTCGGCACCTGTTTCTCGGCCATCTGTGTGATTGCCTTCTCGGTACTCGACGGCCCGCATCGCCACCGTGCGCTGTACATCCTGCGCCACCAGGCCTTCCGCCCGTTGTGGTGGATCGGCAGCTTCGCCGCCTTTGGCGAAGCCTTGAGCGACCCGCGACTGGTCGTCGCGCTTGGCCAGCACCTGGCCCACACGGCGGCGACCATCGCCAATGTGATGGCCGCGCTGTCCACCGGCGTGTTTATCCTGCGTTTCCGGCGCCCGATCGCCCACCTGATCCGCAACCAGCCGCTGTCACGGCGCCTGACCCGCCGCGCCCTCAGCGACACAATCGAGATCATCGGTACCTTCTGGTACATCCCCGCCTTGCTGTTGGTGGGTATTTCGCTGTTCGCCACCTTCGTCTCCGCCGGCGACACCAGCACCGCCCTGCGCCAGTCGCTGTTGTGCACGGTGTTGCTGGTGTTGTGCATGGTGATCAACGGCCTGGTGCGTCGCCATGCGCTCAAGCCGCAACGCGGGCACAAGCGTCATGCGTTGTATTCCGAGCGCCTGAAGAGCTTCGTCTACACCCTCGCCCATCTGGTGGTGTGGCTGGTGTTTATCGAACTGGGACTGCGGGTCTGGGGCCTGTCGCTGATTCGCTTTACCGAAGGCGACGGCCATGAAATCAGCGTCAAGCTGTTCGGCCTGGGCGGCACGCTGCTGTTCGCCTGGCTGATCTGGATCCTCAGCGACACCGCGATCCACCACGCCCTGACCCGCTCGCGCAAAGGCCTGGCCAATGCCCGCGCGCAGACGATGATGCCGCTGATCCGCAACGTGCTGTTCGTGACCATCTTCATCATCGCCGCCATCGTCGCCCTGGCGAACATGGGCATGAACGTCACGCCGCTGCTGGCCGGTGCCGGTGTGATCGGCCTGGCTATCGGTTTTGGCGCACAGTCGCTGGTGGCCGACTTGATCACCGGCCTGTTCATCATCATCGAAGACTCCCTGGCGATTGACGACTACGTGGACGTCGGCGGCCACCTCGGTACCGTCGAAGGCCTGACCATCCGCACCGTGCGCCTGCGCGACATTGACGGCATCGTGCACACCATCCCGTTCAGCGAGATCAAGAGCATCAAGAACTACTCACGGGAGTTCGGCTACGCGATCTTCCGGGTGGCGATTCCCTACAACATGGAAATCGACGATGCGATCAAGCTGATGCGCGACGTCGGCCAGAAAATGCGCAACGACCCGCTGCAACGCCGCAATATCTGGTCGCCGCTGGAGATCCAGGGGGTGGAAAGTTTCGAGTCGGGCAGCGCGATCCTGCGCGCACGGTTCAAGACGGCACCGATCAAGCAGTGGGAAGTGTCGCGGGCGTTCAACTTGTCGCTCAAACGGCACCTGGACGAAGCCGGGCTGGACCTGGCCACGCCGCGCTTGAGTGTGCAGGTGGTGACGGGGGCTTCGGGTGGGTTGGAGAAGGACAAGAACGCGTAGGGTCATGACGAATCTGATGAGCTTGTTGTGGCGAGCGGGCTTGCCACAACAGGCCGGTCTACTGCAGGTTGTGTGTCAGGCGAGCGCTGCACCGTCCATCTTCTGGCGCAGGCTCAACGGACGCATATCGGTCCAGGTTTCTTCGATGTAGGCCAGGCACTCTTTCTTCAGGCCGCTCTTGCCCACGGTGCGCCAGCCTTCCGGCACGGCCTTGTAGTCGGGCCAGATGGAATACTGTTCTTCATGGTTGACCACTACCTGAAACAGGATGTCGTCGCGGTCAAATACTGAGGTCATTGCTGTTCTCCATCGCTCAAAGGCTGGCTGCACACCACGCGCAGCGCTGATATCTGTAGAAACGTACCAAGGCGCCGAAAAATTAGAGGCTGGCGACGGCAGCGGCCAGGGCGCGTCCGAAGATCTCGGCGACGCTGTCGACTTCAGCCGCAGTGATCACCAGCGGCGGCAAGAAGCGCACCACGCTGCCATGCCGCCCGCCGAGCTCCAGGATCAGGCCACGCTTGAGGCACTCGCGCTGTACCAGCGGTGCCAGCTGGCGATGGACCGGTGGATGGCCCTGGATGTCCAGGGTGCCGTGCGGGTCCACCAACTCCACGCCGAGCATCAGCCCGCGCCCGCGAATATCCCCCAGGTGCGGGTAGTCGCGCTGCAGGATGCGCAGGTGTTCGCCCAGGCGCTCGCCCATGGCCGTCGCATGGCCGGCCAGGTCGTGCTCCTTGAGGTAGCGCATCACCGCCGACCCCGCCGCCATGGCCATCTGATTGCCACGGAACGTCCCGGCATGGGCGCCCGGCAGCCAGGTGTCGAGCCAGTCGCGGTACACCACCACCGCCAACGGCAGGCTGCCGCCGATGGCCTTGGACATCACCACCACATCCGGGATGATGCCGGCGTGTTCGAAGGCAAACATCTTGCCGGTACGACCAAAGCCGCTCTGGATCTCATCGACGATCAACGCCACCCCCGCCTGCTCGGTGATGCGCCGCAGGCCGCGCAGCCAGTCGAGATCGGCCGGGATCACCCCGCCCTCGCCCTGCACCACCTCGACAATCACCGCCGCCGGCAGCAACACCCCGGCTTCGGGATCGTTGAGCAGGTTTTCCAGGTAATGCAGATTGACCCGCACGCCTTCTGCGCCGCCCAGTCCGAACGGGCAACGGTAGTCATACGGGAATGGCAGGAATTGCACGCCATTGCCGAGCAAGGCGCCCAAGGGTTTTTTCGGCCCCAGGCTGCCCATCAGGCTCAGCGCGCCCTGGCTCATGCCGTGATAACCGCCCTGGAACGACAGCACCGTGCTACGTCCGGTAGCGGTGCGCACCAACTTCAACGCGGCTTCCACCGCATCGGTACCCGTAGGGCCGCAGAACTGGATCTTGGCTTCCCGCGCCAGTTGCGCCGGCAGCAGGCCGAACAGGTCCTGCACGAACTGGTCCTTGACCGGCGTGGTCAGGTCCAGGGTGTGCAGTGGCAGTTCGTCGCTCAGCACTTGCTGGATGGCTTCGATCACGACCGCGTGGTTGTGCCCCAACGCCAAGGTGCCGGCGCCGGCCAGGCAGTCGATGAAACGGCGGCCTTCCACGTCTTCCACATAGATCCCCTTGGCACGCTTGAGCGCCAGGGGGATGCGCCGTGGGTAACTGCGGGCGTTGGATTCCTGCTGGCGCTGGCGCGCCAGCAATGGGGTTTCATCAAACTGATAAAGCGTTTCATGCACCTGGGTATCTTCGATACGGCTGGTAGCGACTGACATCTCTCGACCCCTCAATACGCGGATGATGGTGACCAAACTGCCGATCCGTTGGCGTCTGGCCCAAGGGCATGCGCACGGATTTCCTGTTCTGGAAACGCACCAGCTTCAAGCGGATTTAGGGGCTGTTGTCGGTAACTGATTTATGAAGACCCAACTGTGGGAGGGGGCAAGTCGAATCGTCGCACCGCCCCCTCCACATTTGAATTGCGCGCAGCTTCACAGTCCACGGTACTTTTCATTCAGGGCATACAGGATCGCGCAGGTCTCGGCATCCAACACGCCACAATAATCCCGCGCCCGAAAGTGCATCTGAAACGCCCGGGTCCTCTGCTCGAACGCCTGGCGATTCTGCGCCGGTTTATAGCCATAGCGCTGGAATGCCCGCTCCACCTCCACTTCAGGCGGCAACGCGACACAGAACCGGCGCTGGTACATGGCCCGCGTCGACTCGTCGAACCACGCCCCCACTCCCGCCTCGAACAAACCGCGCCACGGCAGACGTGGTCCCGGATCGCTCTTGCGCCAGTACGCCACGTCCGAGTGCCCGAGAATGTCGGTCGGGCCGATCTGTGGGTGGCGCCCAAGGATGTCGCGCAGCAACGCAATCAACGCCGCCACCTGCTCCTGGCCGTAGGCGGGAAAGGTGAATGTGCCCCCGTCGTCCCGGGCCAGGTTGACGATCTCGATGCCGATCGCCCGACTGTTGAGGTTGTCGCGCCCGCCCCAATGACTCGCTCCGGCATGCCAGGCGCGCTGGTTTTCGTGGACCAGACGAAACACGCGTAACTCGTCATACCCGGCGGCGCGGTAGCCGGGCTCGTCTGGATCAGGCAGCAGGTAATGAGCGCTGACGCCGTTTTGCGTCAGGGTGCGCAAGGAGGATGCGAAAGGCGCCGCTGTGTAATGCAGCACCACCTGACGCACAGGTTCGCCGTTACGTTCGTTGAAATCCCTGGCTGGGAAACTGGTATCGATGACCAACATAAGAACCGTCCTTTTCAATACAGGCCGAGTCTTTCGGCCCGTTCAAGCGCAAAAAAATTACCGCCATCCTGAAGGGTTGAACTTCAAGCGGGCGGTAACTATTTGGCACTCGAAAAGACGGTCAGCGTCGCAACGGCATGCCCAGGTCGACGCGCAGGCCATCCGCCTGGCTGTCGAACTTCAATGAGCAGGAACAGCGCTGCACGATCGCCTGCACAATCGCCAGGCCCAGGCCGCAGCCCTCGCTGTTGCCATTGCGCCAGAAGCGTTGGGTGAGGTACTGCAGGTCTTCGGGGGAAATCTGCTTGCCGTGGTCGCGCACGCGGAAGATCACTTGATCGGCGGCGGTGAACACACTGAGTTCCACCCGGGTGTCTGCGGGTGTATGGCGCAGGGCGTTGTCCAGCAGGTTGCGCAGGGCCGCGATCGCCAGGCCCACGGGCATCTCCACCGGCGTTTCGCTGAGGTTAGCCGCCAGATTCAGGTCGATACGCGCATTGTCGCCGGCATTCGCGTCCTGGATCGCCAACCGCGCCACTTCCTCGGCGCTGGACTGCAAGCCATCGTCGAACGACAGGCTACCTTCCACCCGCGCCAACAACAGCAATTGCTCCAGGGTACGATGCAAGCGGTCGGCGCCCTCCTCGGCATGGGCCAGGGATTGGTCGCGGGCCGCGCCCTCGGTCATGCGCGCCACTTGCAGGTGGGTCTTGATCGCCGTCAACGGGCTGCGCAGCTCGTGGGCAGCGTCACCCGTGAGGCGGCGCTCGCGTTCGATGGTCTTGGCGATGCGTTGCAGCAGTTGGTTCTGGGTATCGAGCAGCGGCTTTAGCTCGCTGGGCAACGGGTGAATCTGCAACGGTTCAAGGGAGTCGGCACTGCGACGCATCAGCGCGTCACGCATGCGGTTGAGCGGCAACAGGCTCTGGCCGATGCCCAGCCACAGCAGGCACAGGCAACCGAGCATCGCCACACCCACCGGCACCGAGGCGGCAAGCAAGATCGACAGGTTCAGCGCCTCGCGCTCCACCTGACGATCGGCGGTGGTGATCAGCAGGTCACCCCGGGACAGGGTAAAACTGCGCCAGCCCACACCATTGATGACCTGGTCACGAAAGCCGCTCTTGCGCGACTCCAGGCCCTCATCCGGCGTGGTATGACTGCGGGCCAGGATTTCGCCGTGCAGGGAGCTGACCTGGCAAGCCATGCCGCCTGGCACATGCAGTTGCTCGGCACTGAAATGCGCGCCGCCACTCACACTGGCCAGGCCCGGCATCTGCTCGGTCAAGCCCGCCACCATGCGCGCCGAGGCCACCAGGCGTTGGTCGAGGGAGAACATCATCTGGTTGCGCAGATCGTTGAGCATCCAGGCCGCTGCCAGGGCCCAGATCAGCACAAAAGCGGCGCCCAGCTTGAACGTCAGGCGCAGGCGCAGGCTTTTCACGAAACGTTCTCTCCACCATCAGCTGGACCCAGGCGATAACCCAGGCCGCGCACGGTTTCGACAATGCCATTGCCCAATTTGCGCCGCAGGTGGTGGATATGCACGTTGAGGGCGTTACTTTCCAGCTCATCGCTGAAGCCGTAGACGCTGTCCTTGAGCTGTTCGCTGGAGAGCACGCGGCCTTTGTTGTGCAGCAGGGCCTGCAACAGCGCCTGTTCACGCCGGGACAGGTCCACCGGCTGGCCTCCCAACAGGGTTTCGCGACTGCTCGGGTCGTAGGTCAGCCGACCGTGCTCGATCAGGTTGACACTGCGCCCCGCCATCCGGCGCAGCAGGGTTTGCAGGCGCGCGGCCAATTCGCGCAGGTCGAAGGGTTTGAGCAGGTAGTCATCGGCACCGGCTTGCAGGCCGTCGACGCGGTTCGTCACCGAATCCCGCGCGGTGAGGATCAGCACCGGAATCTCCAGGCCCTGGCTGCGCAGCTGTTGCAGCAGCTTGAGGCCGTCTTCGTCGGGCAGGCCGAGGTCGAGCACCATGATGTCGAAGGTTGCCGCCTTGAGCATCGCGCGCGCAGCTGCCGCGGTGGCCACGCGCTCGACTGTAAAGCCCTGGGCGCCGAGGCCGGCCACGATGCCGCTGGCGATCAGTTCGTCGTCTTCACAGACCAGTACGTGCATGGTGAACCCTTCATGAAAGATGGGGGGGATTAAAAGTGCAGCGGATTAAGCGCAGATTATGCCGTGAAAAGATGCAAGCTCAGATAATCCCTACACTTTAGAATAGCGCCCGTTTAATCATCGGTTAATCAACGCCACACATTGTGTGCATCACTTGTATCGAACTAAGGCTTGACCATGCGGCATCTGTTTACCTTTCTGCTGGTGTTATTCGCGGGGTTCGCCCAAGCCGCGCCGGGCAATCCGTTTGAGACCAAACCTGATTTCCTCCCGGTGGGCAAGGCTTTCACCTTTACCTCCGAGCGTCTTGAAAGTGGCGAGACCCAGCTGTATTGGCAGATTGCCGACGGTTATTACCTGTACAAGCAGCGCATGAAGTTCGAGGGCCTGGCCGAAAAGCCCGCGCTGCCACAAGGCGAAGCCCATAGCGATGAGTTCTTCGGCGATCAGGAGGTGTATCGCCAGGGCCTGGAAGTGAAGATTCCGGCCGGAGCCACCGGCCAGGTCAAGCTGGGCTGGCAGGGCTGCGCCGATGCGGGGCTGTGTTATCCGCCGCAGTCGATCACCGTGGACCTGGGTGGCAACCCGGCCGTCGCCGCGACCGCCGAAGCACAGGACCAGAGCCTGGCCAGCGGCTTGCAGCAGCGCAGCCTGGGTTGGAGCCTGCTGTTGTTCTTCGGTCTTGGCCTGCTGTTGGCATTTGCACCGTGCTCGTTGCCGATGCTGCCGATTCTCGCCGGCCTGGTGGTGGGCAGTGGCGCCAGCCCACGTCGCGGCTTTGCCCTGGCGGGCAGCTACGTGGTATGCATGGCACTGGTGTATGCCGCACTGGGTGTATTGGCCGCGCTGCTTGGCAGCAACCTCGCCGCCCTGCTGCAAACCCCATGGATCCTCGGCAGTTTCGCCGCCTTGTTCGTGATCCTCGCCCTGCCGATGTTCGGCTTCTTTGAACTGCAACTGCCTGTCGCCTTGCGTGACCGCCTGGATAACGTCAGCCGCAACCAAAGCGGCGGCAGCCTGGTCGGCGCCGGGGTGCTCGGCGCCCTCTCCGGCCTGCTGGTCGGCCCCTGCATGACTGCCCCCCTGGCCGGTGCACTGCTGTATATCGCCCAGAGCGGCAATGCACTGCACGGCGGGCTGATCCTGTTTGCCATGGGCATCGGCATTGGTGTGCCGCTGCTGTTGCTGGTCACCGTGGGCAATCGCTTCCTGCCCAAGCCGGGCACTTGGATGAATGTGCTCAAAGGCATCTTCGGCTTCCTGTTCCTGGCCACCGCCGTGCTGATGATTCGGCCAGTGGTCGGCGAAAACCTGTGGCTCGGCCTATGGGGCGCGTTGGCCATGTCCATGGCCTACTGCGGCTGGCGCCTGGCCCAGGATTTCGGGCGGGTCGCCATGCTGTTCGGCGCCGGTTCCGTGGTCGTGGGATTGTGGGGCGGCCTGCTGCTGGTTGGTGCAGCGGGAGGCAGCGATGACCTGTGGCAACCGTTGAAGGTCTACAACGGTTCGCGGATCGCCACCGCACCAAGCGCCCACGAGGCCTTCATGACTATCAGCGACCCGGCAGTGCTGCAAAGCCAGCTCGACAGCGCCAAGGCCCAGGGCCAATGGGTGCTGGTGGACTACTACGCCGACTGGTGTGTGTCGTGCAAGATCATGGAGAAACAGGTGTTCGGCAAGCCCGAAGTACTCGACGCACTGAAGGATGTCCGTCTGCTGCGCCTGGACGTCACCGCCGACAACGCCGCCAGTCGCGCGCTGCTGGGCCGCTACAAGGTACCGGGGCCGCCGAGCTTCGTGTGGATCGGCCCTGACGGTGAAGAACGACGCGCCCAGCGCATCACCGGCGAAGTGAATGCCGACGCATTCCTGCAACGCTGGAATCAGACCCGAGACGCCCTCTGATGCTGACCCTGACCATCGGCACCTTCGCCATCGCCCTGAATCACATCCTGCTGATCAGCGCGTTGATCCTCGCCACCCTGGTGGGGTGGCGCGTAGCAAAGCGTGGCGGTGAAAATCCGGAATCGGTGCTGTTCAGCCTGTTCCTGCTGGGCATGCTGGCGGCGCGCGTCAGCTTTGTGCTGATGTACTGGAGCTACTACAGCCACGACTGGCTGCAGATGGTCGACCTGCGCGACGGCGGTTTTCTCGCCTGGCCCGGTATCATCGCCCTGATCCTCGGTGCACTGCTCTATGGCTGGCGTCGCCCGGCGCTGCGCAAGCCGCTGAGCGCCGGGGTCATCACCGGGCTGGTGTTCTGGGGCATGACCAGCCTGTCCTTGAGCGTGTATGAAAAAGGCACACGCCTGCCGGACATCACTTTGCGCAACGCCAATGGTGAAGTGGTGCAACTGGCGGACTACCAGGGCGGGCCACTGGTGATCAACCTGTGGGCCACCTGGTGTCCACCGTGCCGCCGCGAGATGCCGGTGCTGGAAAGCGCCCAACGCATGCGCCCGGACGTGACCTTTCTGTTCGTCAACCAGGCCGAAAGCATGCAGAGCGTCAGCACCTACCTGGCCACCCAGGGCCTGAACCTGGACAACGTATTGTTTGACGCCAGCGGCCGCCTCGGCCAGGCCGTAGGCTCCATGGCCCTGCCAACCACGCTGTTCTACCAAGCTGACGGACGCCTGATCAACAGCCACTTGGGCGAGTTGTCCCAGGCCAGCCTGGCCCGTGCCATGGAAACCTTCGACACCGCCCCTGCCGCCACAAGGAAACCCACATGCCTCGCCTCCGCCACCTGCTGACCCTGCTGCCGCTGACGCTCGCGGCCACCCTGGCCCAGGCCGAAGACTGGCCGGCTCCGATCAAACAGATCGAAGCCAAGGGTGCCAGGATCCTCGGCAAGTTCGACGCCCCCAGCGGCCTCACCGGCTACGCCGCGCAATACCAGAACCGCGGCATGGCGCTGTACCTGACCGCCGACGGCAAAAATGTGATCGCCGGCAACCTGTACGACGCCCAGGGCAATGACCTGAGCAGCGCGCCCCTGGAAAAACTGGTGTACGCCCCCATGGCCAAGGAAGTCTGGGCCAAGATGGAAAACAGCAGCTGGATCCAGGACGGCGACAAAAACGCGCCGCGCATCGTCTACCTGTTCAGCGACCCTAACTGCCCGTACTGCAACATGTTCTGGGAACAGGCACGGCCATGGGTAAAAGCCGGCAAGGTGCAGTTGCGCCACATCATGGTCGGCATCATCCGCGAAGACAGCGCCGCCAAGTCGGCTGCCCTGTTCGCCGCCAAAGACCCGCAAAAAGCCCTGGAAGACCACGAAGCCGCCGGCAAAGGCAGCAAATTGCAGGCACTGGCCAAGATCCCGGCGGACATCGAAGCCAAGCTCGATGCCAATATGAAGTTGATGGATGAGCTGGAGTTGTCGGCGACGCCGGCGATTTTCTACCTGGATGACAAGGGTGGCTTGCAGCAACAGCAAGGAGCGCCGTCGCCGGATAAGTTGGTGAAGATTATGGGACCGAAGTAAGCGGCGCCTGGTCTGACGCCATCGGGGCATGGGTATCTACACAACTTTCAGGCTGAAAAATCTCTTTGTGGTGAGGGAGCTTGGTTCCGTGGCGGCCTTTGGGCCGACCATGTCGTTGGAGTTGAGTGAGTACATATCCGTTGCTGCGGTAACGTCGGCTATGGGTTCCGCCCTTACGGCGGGTCACTTTTGGAAGAGCGCCAAAAGTAACCAAAAACGCTTCGCCCCAACACTCGGCACCTCGCCTAGGCTC